>CAVPQF010000041.1:0-15130 GCA_963707225.1 uncultured Gammaproteobacteria bacterium | reverse complement strand
CGCCGGTGATCAGTGCGGTCATGCCCGCCAGCTTGCCGCTGCCGACATAGCTCGGCGCCAGGAACTGCGGACGGGGATCGAGTTGTTGTTCGAGGCCCGGTTTCTGCAGGTGCCGGGCGGGCAGGGGAGGCCCTGGCCTGTCCGTTCTCGCCGCCGGCTTTTTTGACGCTGCCGTTTTCTTCGGCTTTGCCTCGCGTTCCTCGTCGCGTTCGGTGGCCGCCTGGATCGTGCGCTGGCGTGCGACAGTTTTGGCGGTGCGCTTGCTTGCAACCATGTCGCCGTGCTCCGTCGTCGGGAATGCGCGCCACGTTAGCGGGCGATGCGTACGTCGCAAGTGAAGCCCGGATCACGGCGCCCTTGACAGCGCTTCCACGCCGGAACGGGGATAGTCGGTGTGCGACATTCCTCTTCACTGCCGGAGATTGTCATGCCCGAACATCGCACACGCCGCGCCGCGGCCAAGGACAAGAAGGAAGGAAAGGCTCCCGGCACCCAGGCCGGGGAGTATGTGCATGAGGAGATCGAGCACGTACGCGAAGGCAAGCACGGCGCACGCTCGACCAAACAGGCCATTGCGATCGGCCTGTCGAAGGCCAGGCGCGCCGGAGTGAAAGTGCCAGCCAGCAAGACCGCCAGCAAATCGACCCGCAAGAAGGCCGCGAAGGATGAAGCCGCCTCGCACGAACACCACAAGCCCGCAGCGAAACGCTCGAGGGCGACCACCGGGGCGCTGAAGAAGGAAGGACACAAGGCGGCATCGAAATCGGCCCTGTCGTCCCAGGCCAAGAAGAGTTCCGCCAAGCGCAGCGCCGCTTCGCGCTCGGCCGCGGCCAAGAAGGCAGCGCATACCAAGGGTGCCGCCGGCCGGTCGGCAGCCGCGAAGAAAGCAGCAAGGACACGCGCCGGGAAGGCGTCCTGACCGAAGCCATATCGCCGGAGGCCGCAAGCCATGGCACGTCCCATCTGGAGCGGAACCCTCTCGTTCGGTTTGCTCAACGTGCCGGTCTCGCTGATGTCCGGCGAACGCAGCGTCGACCTGCATTTCCGCATGCTCGACAGCCGCAACAACACGCCCATTCGCTATGAACGCGTCAATGCCGAGACCGGCGAAGAGGTGCCCTGGAAGGAGATCGTCAAGGCCTTCGAGTACGCCAAGGGCAGCTACATCGTGCTGGAGCCCGAGGACATCAAGTCGGCATCGTCCGAGGGACGGGAAGTGATCGACGTGAAAGCCTTTGTCGACGCGAACGCGATCGGGCCGGAATACTTCGAGAAGCCCTACATCCTGGTTCCCGGCAAGAAGGCGGAGAAGGGCTACGTCTTGTTGCGCGAGACGCTCAAGCGTACCGGACGGATCGGCATTGCACAGGTGGTGATCCGCACGCGCGAATATCTCTCCGCGGTGATGCCGCGCGGCAACGCGCTGATGCTGATGCTGATGCGCTACCCGCAGGAACTGGTCGACGTGGAGGATTACAAGGTCCCCGAGGGCAGCACGACGCACTACCGGATCTCGCCCACGGAGATCCGGATGGCCGAGCAGCTGATCGAGTCCATGAGCGACGAATGGAAGCCGTCGGACTACCGCGACGAATTCCGCGACCGCCTGCGCAAGGTGCTCGAGAAGCGCATGAAATCCAAGGGCGTGGTCTCGCCCGTGCCGGAAAGCGATCGCGACCTGTCGGAAAACGCCGCCACCAACGTGGTGGATTTCATGTCGCTGCTGCAGAAGAGCCTGGCCAGCAAAAAGCGTACGCCGGCGAAAAAGGCCACGGAGAGGGCGGCGAAAAAGACCGCCGCGCGAAAGAAGCCGGCCTCTGCTTCAAAGAAGAAAGCAGCCGCGAAGAAGACCGCGAAGCGCGCAGCGGCCCGCAAGGCAGGCTGAGCGGGAACATCAGCCGCCTCGACCTCGCCGTGCCGGTTCCAGGGAAGCTTGCCGGCTGGCACAGATGACGTACAGCAGAATGCCGCGTGCCAACCGGGCGCGCGGCGATGGAAATGCTGCGGATCACCCGTGGTGGAACGCCCGCTTGATGTCCTTCATCTGGTCATGGCCGCTGCGCACCGATATGTATGCATCGGAGATGATTGCCTGGATATCCGGCGACACATTCCCATCCTTCATGGCGCTTTCGAATTTCGATTTGAGGTGATCTTCACCGCGCTCGACTTCGTCGACGACAGCCTTGTTGTCATTGGAGGTGAGGCTGGTACGCAGATTAACGAACACGCGATGGGCAGAGGCCAGCGCAGTGCCGTCGTCCTCGGGTTTTCCGCCCAGCGAACGCACGCACTGCTGCAGGGTGGACGCCACCTGCTTGCGCTCGGACGAGCGCTCGTTGAACAGCGAAACGAGCTGCGGGCTCCTGGCATCCTTGGCCGCCTCAGCGTAGCCGTCCGCGCTGTCCAGCGTGGTTTCGATCAAGCTGTTGAGGGTCTTGATGTCGTGTTTGTGTTTCATCCTGGTACTCCTGGGAGTTCATGGATGACCCGTGCCTGGGTCCGGGGAAGTTGCTCCCGCGGGCAGAGGAAACGACATTGCGCGTTATCGCCGCGGCATGTTTTTGTTCAAACGGATGGCACCTGGTGCCATAGCGGCGTCGCTTCCTTCTGCTCGCGTACTGGTCGCCGCACCGACGATGGCGGCGGAGCCGCTCTGGCTGCCGCCAGCGTGGCTATTTCATCCTCCCGGTATCAGAGCGCACGGCGTCGCACTCCGGATGACCGCATTGGCAGCCTTCGGGTTCGCTCGATGTCGGCGACTCCACAACGGGAGTCGTGCAGGTGCATGCGGGATGGGCACGGCGAGGGAGGGTGGTCGTGTTCATTCAATAACTCCCGATGATGCAGATGGTGATGGGATGGGCGTGGTAAACCGACGACCGGAGCTTGCCGGAACCGCATTGAAGAAGACGCACGCGAAGTGTCGACGCGGCTGTGGGATACGGTTGCGCCACAGCCATGCGGATCACGATGGCAGCCTTGCGCGTAATGCCATTGCGTCGAAAGGCGCCTTCACCTTGGAGTCATTGTCGAAATAGCAGTAGACGTCGCGCGATTTGCGCGCAGGAGGCCGATGGCGGCTGGCCCGATGGCGTGGGTCGCGCAGTTGCTTCCCGCGCATCCACAGGCGAATCCGCCGTGCCCAGTCGGCCAGTGCAGCGTCGCCATAGCCGCTCGCATACAGGGCCTTGTCGCCGTGCAGGCGCATGTAGACGAAACCGGCGGTCACATCCTGCAGCTTCGGCCATTTCGTTGCAGCATCGGAGATCACCAGTCCGACGCGACGTCGTCGCAGCAGGCGGATGAAGCCTGCGTCGTCGAAGCTCTCGTGGCGCACTTCAATGGCGTGGCGCAGGCGACGTTTTCTGCCCGTCGACATCTCGCCGACGTGCTTGAGGTGGCTGTCATGCTGCCTGGCCAGCAGGGCCGCCTTTTCGCTGTCTCTCGGCAGCAACGAAAGGAATGCGTCGAGCAGCTCGTCGTCGTATTTCAGGCTGGGAGGCAATTGCCAGAGCAGGGGCCCGAGTTTTTCCCGCAGGCCAAGCACGCCGGAGGCCAGGAAGTTCGCCAACGGCTTTTCCACCTCGCGCAGCCTGCGTACATGGGTGATGAAGCGCGGCGACTTCACGGCGAAGACAAAGCCGCGTGGCGTGTCGTGATACCAGCTTCGCCAGCTGTCGGGGCGCTGCAGCGAATAGAAGGAGCCGTTGATCTCGATGGTATCCAGCTGCCGCGAGGCGTAGTGCAGTTCCAGCCGCTGCGGAAGGTTCTTCGGATAGAACTTGCCTCGCCATGGCGGGTAACGCCAACCGGAGATGCCGATGCGCAGTTTGGCCATGGAAGGTTCCGTCAGTGGCGGAGTCGTGAAGGACGCTACAGCGCGCAACGTCATTCCCCGATGAAAGAGAGACAGCGCTCATCCAGCAGGTCCCGCGAGGGAACCAGGTTCGATCCCGGCTAACGGAATCCTCATCAGCCGTGCATGATGCTGGCACCTCGCCGGCATAGGAGCCCAAGATGGCTGCAGAACCTGTCAGCGCCTATACGTTCGGTGTGGAGGAAGAGTTCTTTCTGGTCAGCCGCAAGACGCGTCGCGCTGCATCGCGCGTGCCCAAAGGGTTCCTGAAGCTGTGTCGACAACGCTTCGGCGCCTGCGTCGACAACGAATTGCTGCAGTCCCAGATCGAAATCTGCTCACCCATATTCGACCACGTCGCGATGGCGCACACGGAGATGAGGCGGTTGCGTCGTGGCGTCGCCGAGCTCGCCGATGCCGCCGGTTTGAGGATCGTTGCGGCCGGCACGCATCCGCTCAGTGCCTGGCATCAGCAATTGCGCACAGACAAACCGCGCTACGCGCACATCATGGATGATTTCCAGATGATCGGACGCCTGAACCTGTTGTGCGGCCTGCACGTGCACGTTGCGCCACCGGCGAATGTCGATCGCGTGCCATTGATGAATCGCCTCATGCCATGGCTCCCGTTGTTTCTCGCGCTGTCGACCTCATCGCCTTTCTGGAACCTCCGCCACACGGGTCTACTCAGTTATCGCCAGTCCGCCTACGACGAATGGCCACGCGCCGGCATACCTGACTTCTTTGCCGACGAAACCGAATACCGCACGTTTTGCGAGCTGTTGAAAAGCGTCGGTGCCATCAAGGATGCAAGCTTCCTGTGGTGGGCCATCCGTCCCGCACAGCGCTATCCCACGCTCGAACTGCGCATCGCCGACGCCTGCACGCATCTCGATGATGCTCTCGCGTTGGCCGCACTGTTCCGCTGCCTGGTTCGTGCCCATGTGCGCCTGCCCGAATTCGGCATCGCCCGAACCGCCTTGACGCGCCGCGTAATCGACGAGAATCGCTGGCGCGCAAAGCGCTTCGGCCTCGACGCGCGTTTCATCGACGAACAAACCGGCGAGACGATCGAGTGCGCGCGCATGCTGGACGCCGCGATCGAACTTGTATCGGAAGACGCGCAGCGGTTCGGTTGCGAGGCATCGCTGCGACACCTCGGCACGATCTTCGCCCGCGGCACCAGCGCACACGAGCAACTGGCCATCTATCGCACCTTGCGGGATGCAGGATCGAGCAACGCCGATGCGCTGCGCGCGGTGGTCGACTGGCTGGCTGAAACCAGCGTTCCAGCAGAATGAGGCCGGGTGCCATCAGATTACCTGACAGGCACGCGCGAGCTTGGCACGGCGTCAAGACAATGCACTGCACATTCATTCGTGCGAAGTCGGAACGACTGCTGCAAGGCCACGGAGGAGGCGGGGAACGTTGGAGCAAGGGGAATGATGGACGGAGATAGCTTTCGGCATCTTGGGCGCGGCGGTATTGCTGGCCGTGGCTTTCTTCGGATATCGCGAAAGCGACACGGTACGGTGCAGCGGCCGGCTGGTGGATCGTCCGACGCTGGAACCAAGGGACAGCTGGCGGCGACCGATTTCCTTCGCCATCCATTCCCGCATCTGGATATCGTGTGCCAGTGTCCGTTCGGCATCAGCAGGGTGTCGCCATCAGGCGCCAGTTTCCTTCGCTCAAAAATCCGCGCATGATGCTGTTTTTCCTCGTGTAATGTGGGGCTCAAGGGCAAGGACAAGGACCGTCTATAATTTCGCATAATGTATATTATGTAAAATAAAGAAATGATCGTTGTATCTGTATCTGGCTGGATACGAGTTCGGTGGCAGCCGTCTTCCCTACACCCGGATCGACTGCACCCAAACTGACAGACTGAAACGAACCAAGAGAGGCCCGACATGCCCCGCTACTCCAGAAACCCCGATGCCTTGTCGCGTCTCAGCCCCGAGCAGCATCGGGTGACCCAGCAGAACGGCACGGAGCGCCCCGGCACCGGCGAGTATCTGCACAACAAGGAGCCGGGCATCTATGTCGACGTCGTGTCGGGCGAACCGCTGTTCGCCTCGTCCGACAAGTTCGAATCAGGCTGCGGCTGGCCGAGCTTCACCCGGCCGATCGAGCCGGCCCACGTCAACGAACGGCGCGACGCCTCGCACGGCATGATTCGCACCGAAGTACGCTCGGTGCACGGCGACAGCCATCTCGGCCACGTTTTTCCCGATGGCCCGGCCGATCGCGGCGGGCTCCGCTACTGCATCAACTCGGCCTCGTTGCGCTTCGTCCATCGCGACGACATGGAAGCCGAAGGCTATGGCGACTATCTGGACCAGGTGGAGGACGTGCGATGACGACCGAACGCGCGATCCTGGCCGGCGGCTGTTTCTGGGGCATGCAGGACCTGATCCGCCGCCAGGACGGCGTCGTCTCGACGCGGGTCGGCTACAGCGGCGGCGACGTGCCGAACGCAACCTATCGCCACCACGGCAGCCATGCCGAGGCGATCGAGATCGTGTTCGATCCTGCGCGAATCGGCTATCGCACGCTGCTGGAATTCTTCTTCCAGATCCACGATCCGTCCACGCTGAATCGCCAGGGCAACGACCGCGGCAGTTCGTACCGCTCGGCGATCTTCTACACGTCGGAGGAGCAGAAACGCATCGCCGAGGACACCATCGCCGACGTGGACGCCTCGGGCCTGTGGCCCGGCAAGGTGGTGACCGAGGTGGCGCCCGCCGGCGATTTCTGGGAAGCCGAGCCCGAGCACCAGGACTACCTCGAACACTACCCTGGCGGTTACACCTGCCACTTCATCCGGCCCGGCTGGAAACTGCCGCGTCGTCACGCCGCGGGTTGAATCCGCGCGCGGGGAGGCTCAACGGCCGAAGATGATTTCCCTGCCCTCGTGGTCGCGGTCCCAGCCGCGCAGCTGGTCGCGGATGTGGGCGATGCGCTGGCGCCCGAGCGCGTTGCGCTCTTCGTCCAGCACCTGACCATCCAGCAATTCGGCCAGACGCTGCGCCGTGGGCAGCATGGCGTCCCAGGCGTCCAGCGCGGGCAGTGGCGCCGGCAGGGTCATGAAGAAGCTCACGCCGGGCGTGTGCAAGGTGTCCAGCCGCGCCAGGTCGAAGTTGCCCGGCTTGAGCATGTTGGCGACGCTGAAGATCGGCCCCAGCTCGCGCTTGCCGTCGACCAGGCGGTGGTAGATGCCCATGTCGCCGAATTCCAGGCCGGCTTTCTCGGCGGCGACGACCAGGTCCGGGCCATCGAAACGGCCTCCATCGCGTGCCACCACGAACAGCGTGACGATGCGCTCCACCGGCAACTGGGGCGGACGCCGGCCAAGATCGGAGCGCGGCGGCGTACCGCTCGTTGCGGCAGTCGCCGGTGCAGGCGCTTCCACCGCCGCGGGCGGCGGGACATTCCCCGCCGGCTCGCTGGAGCTGGGCGCGCGCAAGGCGTCGATGATCGAGGCGACGTGATCGGCCAGCTTGGGCTGCTGCCGTGGCTTGGCCTTGGGTGCCGTGGACGCCGGGGTCTTGACGCGTTCACCGGACAGCGTGGCGCCCAGTCGTTCGAGTTCCTCGCGCAGGCCGATCTCCAGCTCGCCCTGCTGCGGACCCGCACCGCCGGCGAAGAGATCGCCCGGCACGGGATCGTCGCCCGGCTCGCCCAGAGTCGGTTCGCGACGCTCGCCCGCATGCTGGTCCGACACGACCCGGCGCCTGCCCTGCTCCTTCTTCGGCTGGCCGAACAGCCAGATCAGCGCCAGCACGATCACGCCGACGATCAGCAGCGGAATGCCGACAGCAGGATTCCAGGCAAGGGCAAGCACGGGTTGCAAGGTCATAAAGGTTCCTCAGGCAGCTCCTGCCAGTTTAGCCGCTTCGGCCAGGTCCACCTGCACCAGCCGCGACACGCCCGGCTCACGCATGGTCACGCCGCACAGCTGGGTAGCCGCCTCCATGGTGGCCTTGTTGTGGCTGATGAAGATGAACTGCACCTTTTCGCTCATCTCGCGCACCATGTTCGAGAAGCGGCCCACGTTCGCCTCGTCCAGCGGCGCGTCCACCTCGTCGAGCAGGCAGAACGGCGCGGGATTGAGGCTGAAGATCGCGAACACCAGCGAGACCGCGGTCAGCGCCTTCTCACCGCCGGACAGCAAGGTGATGTTGGACACGCGCTTGCCCGGCGGCCGCGCCATGATCGACACGCCGGTGTTGAGCAGGTCGTCGCCGGTAAGCTCCAGGTAGGCATGACCGCCGCCGAACAGACGCGGGAACAGTTCCTGCACGCCGGCGTTGACCTTGTCGAAGGTTTCCTTGAAGCGCTGGCGGGTCTCGCGGTCGATCTTCTTGATCGCGCCTTCCAGCGTCTCCATCGCACTGACCAGGTCGGCCAGCTGGTTGTCCAGGTAGGTCTTGCGCTCGCTCTGCTCGGCGTGTTCCTGGATCGCGGCGAGGTTCACCGGCTCCAAGCGCGCAATCTTCTGGCCGATGTCGTTGAGCTGCTGGCGCCACTGGTTCGCGTCGATGTCCTCGGCCAGTTCGGCCAGCAGGGTTTCCAGCTCCAGGCCGGACGCGGTGATCGCCGCCGCCAGCTGCTCGGCGCGCAGCTGCAGCGCCTGGGCGGCGAGGCGCTTCTCGGACAGGCTTTCGCGCAAGCTGGCCAGGCCCTGCTCCGCCAGATGCCGCTGCTGCTCGAGCTTGCGGAATTCGACGTCGCAGTCTTCCAGCGCCCGGCGCGCCTCGACCAGTTGCTTGTCGACCAGCAGGCGCTGGTCCAGGTAGGCCTGCCGTTCGGCCTCGAGCTCAGCGATCGGGTCGGAGCCGGCGGCGAGCTGTTCGGTGATCTCGTTGCGGCGCGCCTCGATCTGGCGCAACTGGGCGTCCATGCGGCCCAGCGCCTGTTCCAGTGAGCTCAGCGAGGAACGTTTCGACTCCAGCGCGAGCGCCAGCGAATGCGACTGCTCGGCAGCCTCGCGCGCATTCATGCGCGCCTCCTCGCGCGCTTCGAGCAGCGTGCGGCGTTCGTTTTCCAGCTCGCGGCGCTGATCTTCCTGGTCGCCCATCAGGCCGACCGACTCGTCCAGCCGGGCGCGCGCCTCGCGGGTCTGGGTCTGCAGTTCGTCGATCTGCGTGGCCAGGTCGGCCAGCTCGCCGGCGACCTTCTCGGCGCGGGCGCGTGCAGTCTCCAGCTTGCCGCGATGGCTCTGCAGCTGGCCGGCCAGTTCGGACTGGCGGCGATGCGCGTTGTACAGCTCGCGCTGCGCATCGTCGCGCGCGCGCTCGGCTTCGAACTTGCTGGTGCGCAGCGTGTCGAGCCGCTCGCTGGCTTCCTCCAGTTGCGCTTCCAGCGTGGCGACCTGCTCGACCAGCAGGCGCAGCTCGCGCTCGCGCGCCAGCACGCCGACCTGGCTGCCCTGCGCGCGGCGCACGCGCGCCCAGCCCGGGCCCAGCCATTCGCCGCTGCGGGTGATCACCGACTGGTACGGCGCCAGTGCCGACAGCGCGGCCACGCGCTGATGCGCTTCATCAAGGGACTCGGCGGTCAGCACATGGCCGAGGATCGCCAGCGCCGCGGCCGGCCCGCGCACATGGGCGGCCAGCGTGCCGGCGGTGTGGGCGCCGCCGTCGGCGGCGTCGAGCAGCGCCACGTCGGCGTTCTCGAGCGCACCGAATTCGGCGGCGAGTGCATGCGAACCCTCCACCAGCACGCTGTCGAGGAAGCCGCTCAGCGCGGTTTCCACCGCGGTTTCCCAACCGGCCTCGACCTGCAGCGATTCGCCGAGGCGGCGCGAGCGGTCCAGGCCCAGCCGGGCCAGCCAACTGCTGGCGGCGCTTTCTTCCTGGCCCAGCGCAGCGTGCTGCAAGGCTTCCAGCGAAGCGTGCCGGCCGCGCGCCGCCTGCAACTGCTGGCGCGCCTCGTTCAGCGCCGACTGCACCTGGCGCTCTTCCTCCAGCACTTTCTCGTGGCTGGACTTGTGCTGGTCGAGCAGGCTGCCCAGGGCTTCCACGCGTTCGCGCTGGGTGTCGTGCTCGTCGATCAGCTGCTGGCCGGCCGCATCCAGCGCGGCCACGTCGGTGGCTTTCTGCTCGGCTTCCAGCGCCTCGCGCCGGCGCGACAGGTCGATCGACTGGCGGTCGAGGTAGTTGAGCTTGGTGCGCTCCACCTCGGCCGCGCGGTTGGATTCGCCGGCGTTGCGGGTGTGGTTGTCCCAGCGTTGCTGCCAGTCGGCCAGCTTCGCCTCGGTGCTGCGCTGGGCTTCGGCGGTGTCGTCCTGCAGCTGCTGCAGGGCTTCGAGTTTCGGTTCGCCCTCGGCCAGCGCCTGGCGCAGTGCCTCGACCTGCTCGCGATCGGTGGCGATGTGCGCGGCCAGCTCGGCATGCTCGCGCTCGGCATCGCCGTGGGCGCGTTGCAGGCGATCGGCGGTTTCCTTGTTGTAGCGGACCTGCTGCTCGACCCTGGCGATCTCGGCGCCGACCTTGTACACCTCGGCCTGCACCGCGTTCAGGTGCTCGCTGGCGTCGGTGTGGCGTTCGCGCACGCTTTCCATCTGCGCCTCGATCTGGCGCTGGCCGGCCAGCTGCTTCTCGATCTCGATCTCGGCGGCGGACAGGCCTTCGCCTTCGCCGTCGTGCAGGCTCTTCAGACCGCGGTATTCCAGCGCGCGCAGTTCGGCTTCCCTGCGCGTCTGTTCTTCCTTCAGGGCCTTCCAGCGCTCGGCCGCGCGGGCCTGGCGGTTCAGGTGTTCAAGCTGCTTGTCCACCTCGTCGCGTACGTCGCGCACGCGGTCGAGGTTCTCGCGGGTGGCCTTGATGCGGCTCTCGGTCTCCTTGCGGCGCTCCTTGTACTTGGAGATGCCGGCGGCCTCCTCCAGGTGCGTGCGCAGTTCTTCCGGATGCGCCTCGATGATCTGGCTGATCATGCCCTGCTCGATGATCGAGTAGCTTCGCGGGCCGAGGCCGGTGCCGAGGAACAGGTCGGTGATGTCGCGCCGGCGGCAGCGCGCGCCGTTGAGGAAGTAGGCGGACTGTCCGTCGCGGGTGACCTGGCGCTTCACCGAAATCTCGGCGTACTGGCCGTACTCGCCCTGGATGGAACCGTCGGCGTTGTCGAAGATCAGCTCGACCGTGGCCTGCCCCACCGGCTTGCGCGTGTTGGAGCCGGAGAAGATCACGTCGGTCAGCGAATCGCCGCGCAGGCGGCTGGCCGCGCTCTCGCCCATCACCCAGCGGATCGCATCGATGATGTTGGATTTGCCGCAGCCGTTCGGGCCGACGACGCCGATCATGTTGCTCGGCAGGTGCAGGGTGGTCGGGTCCACGAAGGACTTGAAACCGGCGAGTTTGATGGTGCTCAGGCGCATGCGGGCATCGGTTGGTTATCTGTGGTGCCCGCACGACCGGGCAACATGGCACTGTGCCAAACACGGGGCGGCACTGCAATGCGTTCCTGCGTGTTGCATTACTTGAACAATGCCATTTATATGATTGTTATGTATTGAAATTTTACTTTGCATCGATCGACAGGGCATGGATGCCGTTGTCCATCAGCCCGTCCAGCGCCGCATAGATCATCCGGTGGCGCCTGATCGGCGACTGGCCGGCAAAGGCGGCGCTGACGATGCGCACATGGAAGTGGCCCTTGCCCTCACCCGCGTGGCCGGCGTGCTTGTGGCCCTCGTCCAGCACCTCCAGCTCGGTTGGCGCGAACGCGGCTTGCAGGCGTTCGCGGATCTGGGCGATGACGGGTGGCTGCGCGTTCACGGCAGCACTTTGCGGAACGGCTTGACCGTGGTTTCGCGGTAGACGCCGGCGGCGATATACGGGTCGGCCCTGGCCCAGCTCTGGGCCTCGGCCAGCGAGGAGAATTCGGCCACGATCAGGCTGCCGGTGAAGCCGGCCGGGCCCGGGTCTTCCGCGTCGATCGCCGGAAACGGACCGGCCAGCAGCAAGCGCCCTTCGGCCTGCAGCGCGTGAAGGCGAGCCAGGTGCGCAGACCGGGCGGCCATGCGCTTGGCGAGGGAGTCGGGGTGATCCTTGGCGTGGACGGCAAACCACATGAAACCGCTTCCTGATGGACAAAGCTTGATGTTACTTCAGCAGCGACGCCCGACGGCCTTTTGCCGGGTTACAGCAACGATCCATTGACCTGGGTCAACACCTGTCGTGGTGCGGCGGCGCATCCTGCCCTTCCTCATTACGGTGCGGCAAGGCATGCGCGCCGGTAGCTGGCCCACCTGCGCGTATCCGGATCATCCGATGAAGCAAGTCGCCCCCGACGCCCCGATGCCCACGATCGCCCAACGCATCGACCGCCAGGTCCGCGCCGCACTGGCGCGATGCACCGCCTCGATCTCCCCGGCCTCGCTCGAAACGGCCTGGACCGACTGGGCCACCCACCTGGCCGTGTCGCCCGGCAAGCGCCTGGAGCTCATGCACCTGGGGTTGCGGCAGTGGCAGGCGCTGACGGACTACGCCGCCCGCTGCGCCCTGCCCGGTGCCGCCGTCAATGATGGTGGTTATGCGCCCCCCCGCGGCTGTGTAGCCCCCCGCCCCGGCGACCGCCGCTTCCGCGAACCGGAGTGGGAGCGCTGGCCGTTCAACGTGATGCAGCAGGCCTTCCTGATGACCGAGCGCTGGTGGGACGAAGCCACGCACGGCGTCGAGGGCGTGGAGAAGCATCATGCCGACATCACTGGATTTGCCGCCCGCCAATGGCTGGACATGTGGTCGCCCGGCAATCAGCTGCTCACCAATCCGGTGGTGCTGAAGCAGACGATCAAGCAGGCCGGCGCCAACCTCTGGCGGGGCTGGCTCAATGCGCTGGACGACCTGGACCGGCTGGTGATCGGCGCGCCACCGGCGGGCGCCGAGGAGTACGTCGTCGGCCGCAACGTGGCGGTCACGCCGGGCAAGGTGGTGATGAAGAACCGGCTGGCGGAGCTGATCCAGTACACCCCCACGACGGACAAGGTGCGGCCGGAGCCGATCCTGATCGTGCCGGCATGGATCATGAAGTACTACATCCTGGATCTGTCGCCGCACAACTCGCTGATCCGCTACCTGGTCGAGCAGGGCCACACGGTGTTCTGCATTTCCTGGAAGAACCCGGATGCCGGCGACCGCGACCTGGGCATGGAGGACTACCTCAGGCTCGGCGTGATGGATGCACTGGACGCAGTGGGGGCGATCGTCCCGAAGCAGAAGGTGCACGCCGTGGGCTACTGCCTGGGCGGCACCCTGCTGTCCATCGCCGCGGCGGCCATGGTCCGTGACGGCGACCACCGGCTTGCCTCGATGACCCTGTTCGCTGCGCAGACCGACTTCACCGAGCCGGGCGAGCTGGGCTTGTTCATCGACGAAAGCGAGGTCTCCCTGCTCGAAGCGCAGATGTCGCAGACCGGCTATCTCGCCGCCCAGCAGATGGCCGGCGCGTTCCAGATGCTGCGTTCCTACGACCTGCTGTGGTCGCGCATGGTCGGCGAGTATCTGATGGGTACGCGCCCGTCGATGAACGACCTGATGGCGTGGAACGCCGATGCCACCCGCATGCCGGCGCGCATGCATTCGGAATACCTGCGCCGGCTCTTCCTGCACAACGACCTGGCCGAAGGTCGCTTCCCGGTGGGCGGGCGGCCGGTCGCATTGAGCGACGTCCTCCTGCCGCTGTTCGTGGTCGGCACGCAGACCGATCACGTGGCGCCCTGGCGATCGGTCTACAAGCTGCACCATCTCACCATTGCCGACCTGACCTTCGTGCTGACCAGCGGCGGGCACAACGCCGGCATCGTCAGCGAGCCGGGACACCCGCATCGCAGCTACCAGTTGTTGCGCAGTCCGGAAGGCGCGGCGTACATCGGCCCCGACGACTGGCTGAAGCAGGCACCGACATACGACGGCTCATGGTGGCCGGCCTGGCTGCAATGGCTGGACGCGCAGTCGGGCGAACCGGTGGCCCCGCCGCCGATGGGCAACGCCCGCGCCGGCTACGGCCCGCTCGCCGACGCCCCCGGCCACTACGTGCGGGAGACCTGAGCATGCTGGACGCACCGATCCGCATGCCGCTGGACGTGACGCAGGCAGGCCAGTTCGAGGCGGTATTCGATGCGCTGAAGAACCAGTGGGGCGCGCGCCGCTGCGACGCCCGGTGGATATCGACGACATCGGCAGCCTGTGCGTGTTCCTGGCCAGCGACGCCGCGCGCTCGATCACCGGCGACACGCCGTACGTGGACGCCGGCTACCACATCCTCAACTGAACGGAAGGGAACGAAGGCTCCCCACAGGACACACCTCACCCAAGTGGCCGCACGGATCGTCATGGATCGCGGCCATCTTTGCGGACGAGCGCCGGTATCGCCCGCCACGAAGCTCCAAGCATGCCGGCCTCACGCCAACCGCCACACCTGAAGCGAGGAAATGATCATGAGCATCGATACCAACCTTCCCCTGGAGCTGTACAAGGCCAACGCCCAGCTCTGGTTGAACATGGGCCTGTTGCTGCAGGAGGCTCGCCAGCAGTGGGCCGACCTCGGCGACAAGGCGCTCGAGGACGACGTGGAGGAGACCCGCAAGGAACTGGAGGACCTGTCCCACGCCAGCGACTGGAGCAACCTGACCAACCTGCCCGGCAGCACGGCGTGGCGCCGCATGCAGAAGCGCGTGGGCGGCGTACAGGCATGCACCGAGGCCGCGATCGCCGAGCAGACCCGCTTCGTGGCGGGCATGCAGCATGCGCTGGCCGACTGGCAGAAGTCGCTCACCCACGCCATCAGCGAAACCGGCAAGTCGCTGCCGATGAACGTACCGCTCAAAGGTGTCGTGCCGGATTTCGGCGCACTGATGGCGATGTTCACGCCCCCCGCCAGCGGGTCCGGTGCGAAGGCCGCGGGCAAGGGCAAGAACCATGCAAGCTGAGCACACTGCCGTGGTTACCGGCGGCATGGGCTGCCTGGGCGAGTCGATCGCCCAGGCCTTGCACGATGCCGGCTGCCGCGTGATCGTCACCCACTCGCCCGGGCGCAGCGACGTCGACGCCTGGCTGGCCGAACACGCCGCCCAGGGCCGCAGCTACCTCACCTACGAGATGGACGTGGCCGACGCCGACTCCTGCGCCGCCTGTGCCGAGCGCATCCGCGCCGACGGCCACGTGGTGGACATCCTGGTCAACAACGCCGGCATCACCCGCGACGCCAGCTTCCGCAAGATGCAGAAGGTGGACTGGGACGCGGTGATGCACACCAACCTCGATTCGCTGT
>CAVPQF010000040.1:0-8672 GCA_963707225.1 uncultured Gammaproteobacteria bacterium | reverse complement strand
GCCGTCGTGGCAGGCCTCGGCCATCGCCAGCGCAATCGTGGTGCCGTCCTGCGCCGCGTCGATCACGCAGGCACCCACGTCCGGCGCCAGCGCTTCGAGCAGTTCGGTCATCGCCGGGGTCTTCTGCTTGTCCAGCACCACGCGCAGCGGCATGTCCGGCCGGCGCGCGCCGATCGCGCGCAGCGCCTCGAAGCTGCCCTGGTGCGAGCCGAACAGCAGCACGCCGCGGCCCTGCGCGACGCGCTGGTCGAGCAGGTCCAGGCCCTCGGTCTCGATCCGGAACGGTCTTTCGCCATGCGCGAGCAGGAAGATCCGGTCCAGGATCGTCGCGGCAAAGCAGTGGATGTGCTTCAGCACCTGCCACGCCGTGGCCGGCCGGCCGAACGCACGCTTCAGGTATCGCCGCGAGGCCTGCCGTTCCGGCCCGCGGCGCAGGAAGAAGTACAGCGTGATCGGGTACAGGCACAGCCGGCCCATGCGGCGCCCGCCGTGCAGCGCGATCGCGCGGATCAGCCAGATCGCGAAACGTCCGCCGCCTTCCGGCCGGCTCTGCCAGTGCGTGTGCGTGCTCATGTCGTTCCCTCGACCAGGCCGCGTGCCAGCAGGATGCCGTCACGCCGGATTTCGAAACGCGCCCGCGCGCCATCCGCGGCGGTCAGGCGCAACGTGGCGGTTTCTTCCGGCAGCAGCGGCGCCGCGAACTTCGCTTCCAGCACGCAGCCCAGCCGCTGGCCGCGCCAGGCGCGCAGGGCCAGCGCCACCTGCTCCAGCAGGACCACCCCCGGCACCAGCGGCGCACCGGGAAAATGGCCGGGCAAGGCCGGATGCCCCGCGCCGATGCGCAGCGCCTGTTCGAAGCCGGCGCTCATCGCGCCACCGCGTGCTTGCCGCGCAGCAATTGCGGCCAGTGCAGCGCCAGCTGCAGCAGCATGTCGTGCAGGCCGGGATGCGGCAGATGGTGCAGCCGCCAACGCCGCCAGGCGTATTCCGCCAGGAACGCCGCACCCAGCAGCAGGTAGCCGCCCAGGTGCAGCCACGTCACGGCCCAGCGTTCGGGCACCGGCAGCGGCACGGCGATGCCGGCGCGCGCCAGCAGGCCGCTGTGATCGGCGCACAGCAGCAGCACGCTCAGCAGCAGCGCCTGGGCAGCCAGAAGCAGCGTCCAGAACCAGGTGACCTGGCGGGCGTAGGCGGCCACGCCCGGTTGCTGCAGCCGTTCGGCGCCCTCGATGGCGATGATGAAGCGCGCCACCAGCGGCTCGGACGTGCGCAGCGTGCGGCCGAACCAGCAAGCCAGCAGCGCATTGATCAGCAGCGGCACCGCCTCCAGCAGCTGGTCGGCAAAGCCGTAGCGCCACGTCCACAGCAAGCCGGCCAGCACGCCCGCCCACCACAGCCACGGCGCGACGCGACGTGTCAGCAGCTGCGGCAGCATCAGCACGGTCAGCAACAGGGCCAGCGCCAGCAGCGCGAAGACCTGCCGATGCGTCACCGCGCCGGCGATCGCCAGCAGCGGATAGGCCGGCAGCAACAGCAGGCCGTAGCGCCGTGTCGTGCGGACAGGTGGTGAAGAGGACGTCATGCCGGGTTCCGCGCTGGCTCCGCCGAAGCCGCCAGCCTGCCACCGGCGCCGGAACATGGCGTGACAGAAGCGACGTCGGTGCGTCGATGCGCCCGCTTCAACCGACGCGGTGCTTCTCGACATGCGCGGACAGCGTGCGCAGGCTGGTGAAGATCTGCCGGTTGTCCGGATTGTCCGAGCGCAGCTGGAAGCCGTAGCGCTTGGACACGGCCAGGGCGATCTCCAGCGCGTCGATGGAATCCAGCCCCAGCTCGCCGCCGAACAACGGCGCATCCGGGTCGATCTGTTCCGGGGTCACGGTCTCGAGATTCAGGCATGCCACGACCAAGGTGGCCAATTCGTGCTGTGCCGCTGTCTGTTCCGCCATGCTCGATTCCGTACGCTGAATGCATTGCCTCCCCCCGGTGGCAGTGGCCGCGGAGTGTAACATAGCGCCCTTGTCGTTCCCGGTTGTACGCAATGATGCAGGGCTGTGAAAACCCCCAGACCGACCCGCAGACGCGCCGCGCGCCGCGGGTGTCCTACCGCATGGCCGAGGTCGCCGCGACCCTGGCCGAACCCGGCACGCTGGCGTTGTTCGGTTTCGGCGCCGGCGCCCCGGCCAGCACCGATCCGCGCTACCTGCAGGTGGCACTGGAAGCCTTCGATGCGCCCGCGCCGCTGGAGCTGTGGCAGGTCGACGCGCCGGTAAGCCGGGGCAGCGATGGCGCGCTGCGCTGGTCGGCCGGCGGCGGCTGGCTGTTCACCTCGATCGAACTGGACGAGCGCGACCACGGCGGCCCCATCGCCACCGCCCGGCTGGCCTACGAGCAGTTGCACCGCTTCGTCGCCACGCGCGAGGCGCAGCACGTGCTGCGGGTCTGGAATTACCTCGGCGCGATCAACCACGGCGCCGGTGACGCCGAGCGCTACAAGCACTTCTGCGACGGCCGCGCCGGCGGCATGGGCGACTTCTTCGCCGAAGGCTTCCCCGCCGCCACCGCCATCGGCCATCACGGCGACCCGCACCGGCTGCAGGTCTACCTGCTGGCCTGCGACCAGCCCGGCATGCGGGTGGAGAATCCGCGCCAGGTCAGCGCCTGGCGCTACCCGCGCCAGTACGGCCGCACGCCGCCCAGCTTCGCCCGCGCGATGACGCTGCCGGCGCAGGACGTGCTGGCGATCTCCGGCACCGCCGCCGTGGTCGGCCATGCCTCGGCGCACCAGGACGACCTCGACGCCCAGCTGGAAGAAACCCTGACCAACCTCGAGGCGCTGCTGGCCAGTGCCGGCATGGCCGCCGGCTTCGACACCCGCTCGCCGCTGAAGGCCTACGTGCGCCACGGCGCCGACGCCCCGCGCGTGCGCGCGTTCCTGCACAGCCGCCTGCCCGGCGTGCCCGTGCTGCTGCTGCACGGCGACGTCTGCCGCAGCGAACTGCTGGTGGAGATCGACGGCTGGCGCTATGCGTAGGACGGGGAGTGAGTGAAGAGAAGCGAGGAGCGCGAGAGAAGGCAACGGCGGGGTGCGCTTCGGCTTTTCTCTCACTACCTCACCGCTCACCACTCACTTCTGCTTCACTGGCCGCTTCCACCCAGGAAACGTCTGCTGCCGGCCGCGCGCCACCGTGAGCTCGCCGTCCGGCGCATCGCGGGTGATCACCGAACCGGCGCCGATGGTGGCCTGCGCGCCGATCGTCACCGGGGCCACCAGCGCGCTGTTGGAGCCGATGAAGGCGCCGTCGCCGATGCGCGTGGTGAACTTGTTCACGCCGTCGTAGTTGCAGGTGATCGTGCCGGCGCCGATGTTGACGCCGCGGCCCACCACGGTATCGCCGAGGTAGGTGAGATGGTTCGCCTTGCTGCCTTCGCCGAGATGGGTCTTCTTGGTTTCCACGAAGTTGCCGATGTGCACGCCGGCATCGAGTTCGGTGCCGGGGCGCAGCCGCGCGAACGGGCCGATCGTGCAGGGGCCGCGGGTCACCACGCCGTCCAGGTCGCAGTGCGACTGCAGCACCGTGCCGGCGGCCAGCTGCACGTCCTTCAGCCGGGTGAACGCGCCGATGCGCACGTCGTCGCCGAGCACCACGCGGCCTTCCAGGATCACGTCGATGTCCAGCTCGACGTCGTGGCCGGCCTCGACCGTGCCGCGCACGTCGATGCGCAAGGGATCGGCCAGGCGCACGCCGTCGGACATCAGCGCGCGCGCGGCGCGCTGGCGGTACGCCGCCTCCAGCTCGGCCAGCTGCAACGGGTTGTTGGCGCCGGCGGCCTCGACAGGATCGGCGCATTCGACGCTGAGCGCCGGCCGGCTTTCCGCCGCGGCCATGTGGAAGATGTCGGTGAGGTAGTACTCGCCCTGCGCGTTGTTGCGGTCGAGCCGGCCGATCCAGCCGCGCAAGGCCTGCGCCTCGGCGACCAGGATGCCGGTGTTGACCAGGTTCACCGCGCGCTGGTCGGCATCGGCATCCTTCTCTTCGACCACCGCGCGCACGCGGCCGTTGCCGTCACACAGCACGCGGCCGTAGCCGTGCGGATCGACGAGCCGGGTGGTGAGCAGGCTGAAGCCGCCTTCGGCCGCCACCAGCTGCTGCAGTGTCTCGACCCGGGTCAGCGGCACGTCGCCGTACAGCACCAGCACGCGTGCCCCGTCGGGCACGCCGGCCAGTGCCTGCTCCACCGCATGGCCAGTGCCCAGCCGCTCCGCCTGCAGCGCCCAGCGCAGGTCAGGCTGATCGGCAAACGCCGCCGGCACCTGTTCGCCGCCGTGGCCGTAGACGACGTGGACCACCGCCGGCTGCAGCGCGCGCGCCGCGGCGATCACGTGCGCCAGCAACGGCCGGCCGGCCAAGGGCATCAGCACCTTCGGCCGGTTCGACTTCATCCGCGTGCCGGCGCCGGCAGCGAGGATGACGACGTGGAGAAGTGTTTGGTTCATGGCTGCGGACCCTTGTCGCGTGTCGATCAAAAAGCATACCAGTCCGTCCGGGCCGGACGATGGCGGAATGGGGCTCAGGGCGTTGCCGCCGTGGACGAAACCGCGGGCTTGCCGGCATGGCATTCGAAGCGGAACACATAGGCGAGACTGAACGGCTTCGTCTCGCTGTCCACCACATGGCTGTTGCCATCGGCATCGGCAGCCCAGCGGTTGATCGTCAGCGGATTGAACTGCCACTGCGACGCGGCCGCGCGCACGGCGTCGATGAACGCATGCCGACTCGAATCGGCCCGTGCTTCGTCCACCACGCGCACTTCACCAGCCTTACCCTGCCCGTCGACGACGAGCAGGGCCGACACCTCCTGCGGCGGCGGGCAGCGGACGAGCAGATCAGGCGGATACGCCGGCGTCACGCGCTGGAACGGCGTGCCGCCGCTGGATACCTCGCCCAGCGCCAGCTGATAGCGCGTGGTGCCGGGCGGCACCACGGCCCGCCACGATGCCTCACCGGTAGCGGATGGTGCCGGCGGCGGCAGGGTCGGCTTGATGGCGCAGCCGACGAGGATCAGCAACAGCCCGCCCCATGCGTACTTCAGCCACGTCATCGTCGTCGTCCCTGCCTGCCCAAAGCTGCATCGTGCCGATGCAAAAACGCCGGCACAAGGCCGGCGTCCTTCTCCGCGATGTCAATCGAAGCGACCGCTTCATCGATGAGTGCGGCCGTGGATGGCCGCCTCTTGATCCTGGCTCTGCGCTCACGGACGAGCGCACAAACTAATGCTTGAGGTTCTTGCGCAGCCGCTCCAGCGCCTGCAGCTGGGTGATCGCCTCGGCCAGCTTGGCCTGGGCCTCGGCGATCTCCATCGCGTCGGTGCGATTGGCCAGCGCGTCTTCGGCTTCCTTCTTGGCGCGCTGCGCGGAAGCCTCGTCCAGGTCGGAGGCGCGCGCGGCGGTGTCGGCCAGCACGGTGACCACCTGCGGCTGCACTTCCAGCATGCCGCCGGAAACCCAGAACTGCTGGCGCTCGCCGCTGGCCAGCAGCACGTCGACGTGGCCCGGCTTGAGGCGGGTGATCAGCGGCGCATGGCGCGGCGTGATGCCGAGCTCGCCGATTTCGCCGGTGGCAACGACCATCGTCGCGTCACCGGAGAAGATCTCGGCTTCGGCACTGACGATGTCGACGCGAATGGTTTGGGTCATGGCTTGGTCTCGCTTTGCTCGACGGGATCAGGGAACGGGGAACGGGGATCAGGGAACGGGGAACGGGGAACGGAAGAATCAAGAGCGCTGACGCCGAGGCATCGCTGCTTTTGTTCCCCGTTCCCCGATCCCCGTTCCCGCTTTTGCAATCAGGCGGCCTTCTTGGCGCCCATCTCTTCCGCTTTCTTGATCGCCTCGTCGATGCCGCCGACCATGTAGAACGCCTGCTCCGGCAGGTGGTCGACGTCGCCGTCGACGATCATCTTGAAGCCGCGGATGGTTTCCTTCAGCGACACGTATTTGCCCGGCGAGCCGGTGAACACCTCGGCCACGTGGAACGGCTGCGAGAAGAAGCGCTCGCACTTGCGCGCACGCGCCACGGCCTGCTTGTCTTCTTCGCTGAGCTCGTCCATGCCCAGGATCGCGATGATGTCCTTCAGCTCCTTGTAGCGCTGCAGCGTGCCCTGCACCTTGCGGGCGACGTCGTAGTGCTCCTGTCCGATCACGTTCGGATCGAGCTGGCGGCTGGTCGAATCGAGCGGATCCACCGCCGGGTAGATGCCCAGCGAGGCGATGTTTCGGCTCAGCACCACGGTCGCGTCCAGATGCGCGAAGGTGGTGGCCGGCGACGGGTCGGTCAGGTCGTCCGCGGGCACATAGACGGCCTGGATCGAGGTGATCGAGCCGGTCTTGGTCGAGGTGATGCGCTCCTGCAGCACGCCCATTTCCTCGGCCAGGGTCGGCTGGTAGCCCACGGCCGACGGCATGCGGCCGAGCAGCGCGGACACCTCGGTACCGGCCAGCGTATAGCGGTAGATGTTGTCGACGAAGAACAGCACGTCGCGGCCCTTGCCGTGCTCGTCCTTCTCGTCGCGGAAGTATTCGGCCATGGTCAGGCCGGTCAGCGCGACGCGCAGGCGGTTGCCCGGCGGCTCGTTCATCTGGCCGTACACCATCGCGACCTTGTCGAGCACGTTGGAGTCTTTCATCTCGTGGTAGAAGTCGTTGCCCTCGCGGGTACGCTCGCCCACGCCGGCGAACACGGACAGGCCTTCGTGCGCCTTCGCGATGTTGTTGATCAGCTCCATCATGTTGACGGTCTTGCCGACGCCGGCGCCGCCGAACAGGCCGACCTTGCCGCCCTTGGCGAACGGGCAGACCAGGTAGCAATACGTAACTGAGCCGAGCCGATGGCGCAGGGAACATTAGCGCCATCGCCAATGGCCGTATTGCTTGACCTCCCGGGTGTCGCAGAGGGCCGCGCTGTGGACCCCGTGGGTGCTCCGGTAGAGCTCCGAGTTCCCCTGGAACCGCCGGCTCAGGGCCAGCACCTCCTCGGGCGTCACCTTGAGATCGGAGATCACCTTCTTCTTGCGGTCCAGGTCGGCGTAGCTGTAGAAGGCCATCCCCCGGCCGCAGCCGGTCGTCAGGACCCGCTTCATGAAGAGCTTGCCGTCCTGGTGTTCTTGTTGGTCGTCCGGGTACCGGGACGACCACCTCGTCGTCCTCGTCCATGGCGGCCGGCCGTGATCTCCTCCCGCGACGGATCATCCCCTCGGGAGAGAGGAACCTACGGCCAGGGCCTCGACATTCGCCCGGCGGCCGCCCGGTTGCCGAAGTCGCCACCGAGACCGGCATCAGCGCGTCAGTCTACACCGGCGGCTGCGGCACACCCCGGCCCGGCTGCGCGGCCGCGAGATGATCTTCTCGCCCGGCGCCCGACACGGGTGGGCACAGCTGTGATCGACCGTCGCTCAATCCTTTTCGACCTCACACGAGAATCGGTCACCCATGCCAGCACCGGCTCGCGCATGGGCGAGAGGTACATCCACCCCCCTGACCACGGTGTCCTGGGCTGCCTCCGTGCGAAAACAGTGGATTATTCACCGATTTCGCATCGGTATCCGTCACGGGTTCCGATGAACGAAAACACGTCGCCGTGCCTGTTTGACGCTCCAAAACCCTCGCTCAAATCCTTGCTCAACGGGCCGGTCAAGGGGCTGCTCAATGAGCAGTCTCGCCGCGAAACTCCTGGCCGCGCAGCGTGACCCCGGGGCCGCGGCTGCGTCGCCGACGCAGTGAACAGCAAGACGAAACTGAACGAGTAAAGCCGCAAGAAGCTACCTACGGCGTATTGCTGTTCACTGCGTCGGCGACGCGAGCCGCGGCCCCGGGGTCACGCCGCGCGGCCAGGAGTTTCGCGGCGAGACTGCTCATTGAGCAGCCCCTTGACCCGGCCCGTTGAGCAAGGATTTGAGCGAGGTTTTGAGCGTCAAACAGGCACGGCGACGTGTTTCGTTCATCGGAACCCGTAACGGATATCCGATGCGAAATTCGTGAATAATCCACTGTTTTCGCACGGAGGCAGCTTCAGGACACCGGTGGTCAGGGGGGGTGACTGCCTCTCGCCCATGCGCGAGCCGGTGCTGGCATGGTGATTCGATTCTCGTGTGAGGTCGAAAAGGATTGAGCGACGGTCGATCACAGCTGTGCCCACCCGTGTCGGGCGCCGGGCGAGAAGATCATCTCGCGGCCGCGCAGCCGGGCCGGGGTGTGCCGCAGCCGCCGTGTGAACCTTTGACGCGCTGATGCCGGTCTCGGTGGCGACTTCGGCAACCGGGCGGCCGCCGGCAATCTGGAGGCCCTGGCCGTCGGTTTTCTCTATTCCGAGGGGATGATCCGCTCGAAGGAGGAGATCACGGCGCTGACGATGGACGAGGAGCGGGGGATCGTCCGGATCCGGACGGCCGAGGACAAGACGCAGGACGGCAAGCTCTTCATGAAGCGGGTCCTGACGACCGGCTGCGGCCGGGGGATGGCCTTCTACAGCTACGCCGACCTGGACCGCAAGAAGAAGGTGATCTCCGATCTCAAGGTGACGCCCGAGGAGGTGCTGGCCCTGAGCCGGCGGTTCCAGGGGAACTCCGAGCTCTACCGGAGCACCCACGGGGTCCAGCGCCGCTCCGTGACAACC
>CAVPQF010000039.1:0-39149 GCA_963707225.1 uncultured Gammaproteobacteria bacterium | reverse complement strand
CCTGTACAACTTCGCCGACTCCGCCACGCTGCGCAAGCAGATCGCGGGCATCGTCGAGGTCAGCAGCCAGCCATCGCTGAGCCGCATCGGCAAGGCCCCGCGGCAATCGTTCGTGCGCGGCACCGACATCGAGCTGACCTTCGACGAGGAGCAGTACGTGGGTTCGGGGGCCTATCTGCTGGCGCGCGTGCTCGATCTTTTCTTCGGCCTGTACTGCACGGCCAACTCCTATACCCGCCTCACCGCACGCAGCGTACAGCGCGAGGAGCCGCTGGCCACGTTCGGGCCGCGCGCCGGCGCGCAGGCACTGATCTGACGCCATGACCACGATGGACGAGCCCATCGACAGCATGCCCGGCGACACCCCGCCGCTGCCGCTGCTGGCCGGCGCGCTGACCGTGCCGGGGCTGCTGCCGCGCGCACCGCTGGACGGATTGCTGGCCGAACCGGAGCGCTACGGTTTTTTCCAGGCCGTGCGCCTGCTGTATCGCGCGCACGGCCTGCCCGCACCCGCCGGCGCGGCATCGCCGCACGACGCACTGCGTTTCACGGTGCCGCCGTCGCTGAATTTTCCGCCCGGTGAGCTGCATGCATTGCAGCGCGACGCGCAGGACGACGGCGCCACGCCACGCTTCGTCATGAGCGTGAACTTTCTCGGCCTGACCGGACCGTCCGGCGTGCTGCCGCGGCATTACACCGAATGGTTGATGACCCGGCAGAAGGCACGCGATCCGGCCGCGCGCGACTTCATGGACATCTTCAACCATCGTCTGCTGAGCCTGTTCTGGCGCGCCTGGGCCAAGCACCGCTGCGAACTCGGCCGCGAACTGGCCGGCGACCGCGGCGCCGGCAGCGTACTGCGGCATGTCTACGATCTGATCGGACTGGGCACCCCGGCACTGCATGCGCTGGTCGAGCCGCGCTCGCGCCACGCCGCGAAGACGACCTTGCCGGCTGCCGCGCTCGGCTACTACAGCGGGCTGGTCGCGCAGCATCCGCATGGCGTCGGCGCGCTGGCGCAGGTGGTCGGCGATGTGGTCGATGCGCCGGTGGAGGTGATCGGCAGTCACGGCACCTGGCAACGGATTCCCCTGCGCGACCGCACCCGGCTGGGCCGGCGCAATCAGCGTTTCGGCGACGGCTGCGTGCTGGGCACGCAGTTCTGGGATCGACAGACCACGGTACGCGTACGCATCGGCCCGCTGCGCCTGCGCGGCTTCGAAGCATTGCTGCCGCAACATGAACTGCTGGCCTCGGTGGTGGAGTTGCTGCGCTTCCTCACCGGACTGGCGCTCGATCTGGACATCCAGCTGCTGCTGCGGGCCGAAGCCGTGCCGCGCGCGCGCATGGGCGGCGCGCGACCGGCGCGGCTGGGCTGGAACAGCTGGCTGGCCGGACGCCGCAGCGAACGCCCCGCCGACGAGTGCCGCTTCGTGTTTACCGGTTTGACGTGATCAGAAAAACCCCCCTTCAGGGGGAGAGGGCCGGGGTCATTTTCAAGCCCATCTCCCTCCGGCAGAGGAGTGGGGGTGAGGGTTCGCGGCTTGCGCAATCTTCATCAGTGCGCTCCGCCCGACCCCTCGTCCGCCCCCGGATCGAATCCGGGGCAGGCTCTATGGGCACTTTCTCCCCAAAGGGGAGAAGGAAACTTTGAAGGAGAGCAGTCATGGCCATCAACCTGCGCGCACTCGTAGCGCGACTCAACACCACCTGCCGCGGCGCGATGGAAGGCGCTGCCGGGCTGTGCCTCTCGCGCACGCATTACGACGTGGAGATCGAGCATCTGCTGCTGAAGCTGCTCGAAGTGGACAACAGCGACATCCGCCGCATTCTGCGCCAGTTCGAGGTGGCGCCGGAGCGGCTCGAAAAGGAGCTCGGCCAGATCCTGGCCGGTTTCAAGACCGGCAATACACGCACGCCGGCACTGTCCGGCCATATCCCCGAATTGCTGGAACAGGCGTGGACGTACGCCTCGATCGAATTCGGCGAAACGCGCATCCGCAGCGGCCACCTGTTGGTGGCACTGGTCGCGGCGCCCGAGCTGCGTCGGCTGGTGCCGGCCAGGTCGCTGGCGGACATCAATGTCGAAATCTTGCAGAAGAATTTCCACGCGCTGGTCGAGTCGTCGGTGGAAGCGCGCGAGGCACGCGGCTTCGGCGAAGGCGACGGCAGCCCGATGGCCGCGGCAGCGGGCGGCGGTGAAGGCGGCGGCAAACCCAGCGCCACGCCGAATCTGGACAAGTTCTGCAACAACCTCACGGCGCGCGCACGCGAGGGCAAGCTCGACACCGTACTCGGTCGCGACGAGGAAATCCGCCAGATGGTGGACATCCTCACCCGCCGCCGGCAGAACAGCCCGATCCTCACCGGCGAGCCTGGCGTCGGCAAGACCGCGGTGGTCGAAGGCCTCGCCGCGCGCATCGCCGCCGGCGACGTGCCGCCGATCCTGAAGAATGTGGAACTGCTCTCGCTCGACCTCGGCATGCTGCAGGCCGGTGCCAGCGTGAAAGGCGAGTTCGAGGCGCGGCTGAAGGGCGTGATCGACGAAGTGAAGGCGAGCGCCAAGCCGATCATCATGTTCATCGACGAAGCCCACACCTTGATCGGCGCCGGTGGCGCGGCCGGCCAGAACGATGCGGCCAACCTGCTCAAGCCGGCGCTCGCGCGCGGCGAATTGCGCACGATTGCCGCCACCACCTGGGGCGAATACAAGAAATACTTCGAGAAGGACGCCGCGCTCACCCGCCGCTTCCAGGTCGTGAAAGTGGACGAACCCGACGAAGCGCGTGCGGTAAGCATGCTGCGCGGCGTGGCCAGGACGATGGCGAAGCACCACCAGGTGCGCGTGCTGGACGAGGCGGTGACCGAAGCGGTGAAACTCTCCGCGCGCTACATCGTCGGTCGCCAGTTGCCGGACAAGGCGGTCAGCGTGCTCGATACTGCGTGCGCGCGCATCGGCATCGGTCTCAACTCGATCCCTGCGCCGGTGGAAGACAGCCGCAAGCGGCTGGAGGACCTCGCCACCGAGCGCGAGCAGCTGGCAAAGGAAGCCGCCGGCGGCAGCGACCATGCGAAACGGCTGGACGAGATCGACACCGAAACCACCGCACTGAAGGCCACGCTGGAAGCGCTGGAAACGCGCTGGAAGCAGGAGCTCGAACTGGTCGGCCGGATTCACGCCAGGCTCGACGAAGTCGAGGCACTCGCCGCCGACGCACCCGAGCGTGCCGGCCTGGTCGACGAGCTCAACACACTGCGCGCCAACCTGAAATCGCTGCAGGGCCAGGCGCCGATGGTCAACGCGCTGGTCGATGCGAATACCACCGCGCAGATCATCGCGGCGTGGACCGGCATCCCGCTCGGCAAGATGGTCGCCGACGAAATCCAGAACATCCTCAAGCTGCGCGAGCAACTGGAGGAACGCGTGATCGGCCAGAGCCATGCACTGGACGCGATCGCCCAGCGCGTGCGCACCTCGCGCGCGAACCTGGAGGACCCGAACAAGCCCAAGGGCGTGTTCCTGCTGGTCGGCACCTCCGGCGTGGGCAAGACCGAGACCGCGATGGC
This sequence comes from uncultured Gammaproteobacteria bacterium, assembly GCA_963707225.1. GTDB lineage: Bacteria > Pseudomonadota > Gammaproteobacteria > Xanthomonadales > Rhodanobacteraceae > Rhodanobacter. The sequence continues at coordinate 35,582 of CAVPQF010000039.1, read as the reverse complement.
GCTGGCCGACACGCTCTACGGCGGCGAGCAGCAACATGATCACCATCAACATGAGCGAGTACCAGGAGGCGCACACCGTCTCCACGCCTCAAGGGCGCACCGCCCGGCTACGTCGGCTACGGCGAAGGCGGCGTGCTGACCGAGGCGGTGCGCCGCCGGCCCTACAGCGTGGTGCTGCTGGACGAAGTCGAGAAGGCGCACCCCGACGTGCACGAGCTGTTCTTCCAGGTGTTCGACAAGGGCTGTGATGGAAGATGGCGAAGGCCGCGACATCGACTTCAAGAACACCATCATCATGCTGACCACCAACGCCGGCACCGAGCTGATCATGCAAGCCTGCGCCGGCGAAGGCGAGATGCCCACGGTCGAGGCACTGGGCGATATCCTTCGCCCCGAGTTGCAGGATCACTTCAAGCCCGCCTTCATCGGCCGCACCACGGTGATCCCGTTCTACCCGCTGCGCGACGCGAACATGAAGAAAATCGTGCGGCTGAAGCTCAACAAGATCGTCAAGCGCATCGCCGCCAACCACGGTGCCCGCTTCAGCTACGACGACCACCTGGTCGACACCATCGCCGCGCGCTGCACCGAGGTCGATTCCGGCGCCCGCAACATCGACAACATCCTGAGCGGCAGCCTGCTCCCCGAAGTCGCCGGCGAAGTGCTCGAACGCATGAGCCGCGGCGAACCGGTGCGGGAGATCAAGGCCAGCGTGGGCGAGGATGGACGGTTTGCGTATGCGTTGACGTGATCGGCGCGGCGCCTGTCTCACGTCGCCTCATGTGGCAAGACAAGACCTGACCCTTAGGCTTTTTATGGCAAAACAAGACCTGACCCTTAGGCTTCTCGTGGTGCTGCTGGACGAAATCGAGAAGGCGCACCCGGACGTGCTGGAGCTGTTCTTCCAGGTGTTCGACAAGGGCGTGATGGAAGATGGCGAAGGCCGCGAAATCGACTTCAAGAACACCATCATCATCCTCACCTCCAACGCCGGCACCGAGCTGATCATGCAAGCATGTGCCGGCGACGGCGAGGTGCCCACGGTCGAGGCACTCGGCGATATCCTTCGCCCCGAGTTGCAGGATCACTTCAAGCCCGCCTTCATCGGCCGCACCACGGTGATCCCGTTCTACCCGCTGCGCGACGCGAACATGAAGAAAATCGTGCGGCTGAAGCTCAACAAGATCGTCAAGCGCATCGCCGCCAACCACGGCGCCCGCTTCAGCTACGACGACCACCTGGTCGACACCATCGCCGCCCGCTGCACGGAAGTGGATTCCGGCGCCCGCAATATCGACAACATCCTGAGCGGCAGCCTGCTCCCTGAAGTCGCCGGCGAAGTGCTCGAACGCATGAGCCGCGGCGAACCGGTGCGGGAGATCAAGGCCAGCGTGGGTGAGGATGGACGGTTTGCGTATGCGTTGACGTGATCGGCGCGGCGCCTGTCTCACGTCGCCTCATGTGGCAAGACAAGACCTGACCCTGAGGCTTTTTGACCCTTAGGCTTTTTGTCTCACGTCGCCTCATGTGGCAAAACAAGACCTGACCCTTAGGCTTCTTAGGCTTCTGTTTACAAGACAAGACCTGACCCTTAGGCTTTTTAGGCTTCCTGACCCTTAGGCTTCCTTAGCGGCGCATGATCCGTGAACAGGAGGTAGTGACGTGGCTGGCGGCGTCCCCGCCCGGCGGCCCGTATGCGGACCCATCTCACCGCCTTTCAGTCCGCATGTACCCCGGCCAGCCAGCTGTCCAGCGAAAAACTGCCGTGATTGCCGAGTGCCTGCTGGTGCGTCGCCAGCCAGGATTCGGCGGCGCTGCTGCCCAGTTCGCGCAGGGCTTGCAGGCGATGAAATCGTGTATCGGCGGCGGAGTGGCCGTCGCGTACGGTGAGCGTATCCGGCGGGGTGATCATGTGCAGTCGCAGGCATTTCAGACCACGCTCGCTGCGATGCGGCCAGAGCTGCGAGCGGGTGCGCTGGCGGGCCAGCGCGAGGTCGCGCAATTCGCGCCGGAACGCGGCGGCGAACGCCATCTGCGCCGAGCGCTCGATGATGTCGCTGGCCTGCTCGGGCAGGCCGGTGTCATTCAAGGGCTGCAACAGGATGCACAGCAGGTCGTCGCAGCTGTCGGTCAGCAGCGGCTCCAGCACCGGATTGCCGGCAAAACCGCCGTCCCAGTAAGCCTCGCCGTCAATCACCACGGTGGGAAACCATTGCGGCAGGCAGGCCGACGCCAGCAGCGCGTCGTGGCTCAGCTGCGCGTTGTCGAATATCGCCGGTGCGCCATCGCGCACGCGGGTGGCCGCCACGTGCAGCCGTATCGGTCCGTGACGCAGCGCATCGATGTCGAAGAAACTTGCCACCAGTGAAGCCAGCGGGTTGATCGGCATCGGCCGCGCCATGCCCGGCGTCGGCCAATAGCCGCTAGTCAACCGTCCGGCGGCCGCCCACCAGTCCGGCACGGCATTGTGACGGGACAAGGCCAGCCAGAACGCGTCCAGCGACTCGCGCGCGCCGTCCGCGCCTCCGCGTGCCCAGCCTTGCGCGACTGCGGCGGCATTCATCGCGCCGCTGCTGGTGCCGCTGATCGCCTCGATCTTCAGCCCCGGCACCTGCAGCAGCCGCTTCAGTGCGCCCCAGGTGAATGCGCCGTGCGCACCGCCGCCCTGGAGCGCCAGCTTGATCGGGGGCGGGACGGGATCGATGTGCTGCATCATCCAATCTCGACATAGGTGACGACGAGGGTCAAGTGCGGATCAGGCAATGCCTGCGCTCTTCGGTCGCAGCACAGGCGGATGTGCAGACCGGCCGGCCAAAGTCCGACAGGCTGCTGGGAGCTGCGCGGTTACCACCTGCGCGGCGATCCGTGGAAAGAGGAGCGGTTTGAGCAGCCAAGCAGCCAAAGCAAAGCAGCCAAAGGGTCAGGTCTTGTTTCGCCATATCAGACCATCAGCTACGCGCCTGAGCATGTGAAAGAACGCCAAAGCATGTCCTGAGGCGATGCAGAAGCATCTGGCTCGGCCACTCGGCCTACCCCATCCCGCGAATGGTCGCGGCGACGACGAATCCGCAGGATAGGCGCATTGTCCCGTCGTGCGCCGCCATGCCGTACTCGACCAAGAAGCGCCCGTTCCACCTCACGACGCCGCTGGGCGAAGACGTGCTGCTGTTGCATCGCTTCGATGGCGAGGAGGCGCTGTCGCGACCGTTCGAGTTCCGGCTGTCGATGCTGTCCGAAGACAATGCGCTCGATGCCGGCGATCTGGTCGGCAAGCGCATCACGCTGTGGGCCGATGACGGCGAGGGTGACGACGATGGCAAATGCTGGAGCGGCATCGTCGCCAGTTTCGGACGCACCGGCTCGAAGTGGTGCGCGGATGCGGGCGAAGCGCAGGAGCTGACCACCTACGAGGCGGTGATCGTGCCGTGGTTCTGGCAGCTCGGGCTGGTCGAGGACTGCCGCATCTTCCAGAACCAGAGCATCCCAGACATCGTCGACACGATTCTTGGCGAGCTGCAGCTGGGCAAGCACGAGACCGATCTGTCCGGCACTTACGAGGCACTCGATTACTGCGTGCAGTATGGCGAGAGCAGTTTCGACTTCATCGCACGGCTGCTGGAAGATGCCGGCATCCATTACTTCTTCAGGCACGATCCGGACGAGCCGGCCGACGTGCTGGTGATTTCCGACCACCAGGAGAAAGACTACAAGGGACAGGTGAAGACGTTGCGCTTTGCCACCAACTGGGCCGAGCAGGACGAGTCGGTGGTGTTCGCGCTGGCGCGTCGCCAGCGCATGCGTACCGGCCGCGTGCTGATGCGCGATTTCGATTTCACCAGGCCGACGCAGAATCTGGAAGCCGGCGTGGACACCGTGCTGACGGTGGGCGCGCAGAAATCCTTCCAGAGCTTTCGCTATCCCGGCGGCTATCTCGAACGCCATGCCGGCGACGATCGCGCCAGGCTGGCGATGGAAATCGAGGAAGCCGCCCACGAGGTGCTCGACGGCGCCAGCACGCTGCTGGAGATCCGCCCCGGCGTGGCATTCCAGCTCGACGATGCGCCCAGCGAGATGCTGGAGCCGGCCTGGCGCACCGTGCGCGTGCATCATCGCGGCGAGAACAACTTCGACGACGACAGCGACGCGAGCTACTACCGCAACGATTTCACCGTGATGCCGCTGGCGTTGCCGTACCGGCCGCCGCGCGCCACCCGCAAGCCGCGCATGCGCGGCCCGCAGACGGCGGTCGTCACCGGCCCGGCCGGCGAGGAGATCTACACCGACAAGCACGGCCGGGTGAAGGTGCAGTTTTTCTGGGATCGCCTGGGCAAGGGCGACGACAAGAGCTCGTGCTGGATGCGCGTGGCGCAGGCATGGGCGGGGCGCGGCTGGGGCACGTTCTTCGTGCCGCGCATCGGCATGGAGGTGATCGTGGATTTCCTCGACGGCGATCCCGACCATCCGCTGATCACCGGCTGCGTCTACAACGGCGACAACGCGCCGCCGTACGCGTTGCCCGGCGAGATGAGCAAGACCACGATCAAGACGATGTCCAGCAAGGGCGGCGACGGCTTCAACGAGCTGCGCTTCGAGGACAAGAAGGGCGACGAGCAGGTCTTCATCAACGCGCAGACCTGGTTCGACCAGCGCGTCGGCAAGGATAGCCGCACCTGGGTCGAGCGCGACGAACACGCCGTCATCAAGCGCGACCGGGTTGAAGAAATCGGTCGCGACCTGCACCGCAAGGTGGCCAGGGCACGGGTAACCGAGATCCAGGGCGACGACCACCTGGCGGTGAAGGGCCTGCAGGCGGTGAAGGTGGACGGCTCGCTGTCGCTCAAGGTGGGCGGCGCGGTGGCCGAATCGTTCCAGAGCCACTCAGAGCAATCGGCCACCAGCATCTACCTCAACGCCGGCACCACCACGGTGATCGAGGCCGGCGCGATGATCACGCTGAAGGCCGGCGGCAGCTTCATCACCATCGGCCCGTCCGGCGTGACGATTTCCGGCGCGATGGTGTTGATCAACAGCGGCGGCTCCGCCGGCTCCGGCAGCGCCGGCAGCCTGGTCTCGCCGATGGCGGTGCTGGCTGCCGCGGTGGCCGACCACGCCGACCCCGGCAAGCTGCCGGCATGGAAGGACGAAAGCAGGAAGAACCCGCTGGCCGACGCCCCCACGCACCAGCCGGACAAGGACAAGACACACTACATCGAGATCGCGCTGGTCGACGAGGCCGGCAAGCCGGTGGCCGGTGAAAGCGTGCGCGTGACCCTGCCCGACGGCAAGACGCTGGCCCAGGGCTGCACCAACGAGAAGGGCGAGTACAAGGTCAGCGGCATCGACGCCGGCAGCTGCCAGATCTGCTTCCCCGACCTCGACGAAAACGCCTGGGAGGAAGCCTGATGCCCGACTACACCGTCAGCGCCGGCGACAGCATGGCCTCGATCGCCAAAGACAACGGCTACCTGTGGAAGACGCTGTGGGATCACCCCAGCAACGCCGCCCTGCGCAGCAAGCGCAGCGGCCCCAACCAGCTGGTGGAAGGCGACAGCGTGTTCCTGCCGGACAAGGCGGTCAAGAACGTCAGCAAGCCCACCGACAGCAAGCACAGCTTCAAGCGCAAGGGCGAACCGACGCGGTTGAAACTGCAGCTGATGGACATGGGCGAGCCACGCAAGAACGAGAAGTACACGCTGACCTTCGGTGACCAGGTGATCCACGGCAGCACCGATGGCGAAGGCAAGATCGACCAGCCGATCCCCGGCGAAACGAAAGCCGCCACGCTGAGCCTGGGCGGCGGCGCGGAAACCTATGCGATCGGCATCGGCGAACTCGACCCGGTCGACCAGGTAAGCGGCGTGCAGCACCGGCTGGCCAACCTGGGCTTTCCCTGCGGCGGCGAGAAGGGCGAACTGGGCGATGCCACGCGCGATGCGCTGAAACGCTTCCAGGCCGCCAACGGCCTGGAGGAAACCGGCGAGGCCGACGGCCCGACCAGGGCAAAATTGACCGAGTTGCACGTATGAGCACACAGCGGCGGAGAATGTGATGGGACTGCTGGACAGCGCCGGCCAGGCGGCCAAGGGCGTCACCGATGCGGCCACCGACAACCCGGCCGGCGGGCTGCTGAATGCGCTCGACAGCGGGCTCAATCCGTCCGCCGCGAAGGGCCCGGCCGGCACGCCGCACTACATGGCCGGCGACCCGCTCGATGCGCAGGAGAACGACCATTCGCACGCGGCCAAGCCGACCAACGTCGGCGAGGGCGAGCAGGCACCGAAGCACGTGCCCCTGAACCTGAAGAAGCCGCTGCAGTTCGTGCACCTTTGCCATGCGCACGACGACGCCTCCGACAACTTCCCCGGCGAGTCGCCGATGCACGGCATCGCCATGCGCGATGCGCTGATCCGCGAGGACGTGCTGCTGTACTCGTTCGCCCGCGGTGCGCAGCGCGTGCTGGAAGAGGCAAAGAAGAGCAAGGGCGCGGCCGGCGCCATGCTGGAAGCCGCCGGCTCGCTGCTGGGCGGCGGCAAGTCGTCGTCGGGCGACCCGGCATCGATCGATCCGATCCTGTCGAAGATCCGCGCCGCCGGCGATTCGGTGAACCTGGACGCGCCCGGCTATCCCGAGATCCACCTCGCCGGAACCAGGCTGGCCGAGGCGTGGTTCGCCTTCGGCGAAACCTGCAAGACCGCGCTGGTGCCCGGCCAGGGCGGCGGCGCGGGTCTGCCGTCGATCCCCGGGCTGAGCAACCTGGCCGGCGGCGCCGGCATACCCGGCATCGTGGCGCAGGTGCCGACCTGGCTGTTCAAGGTGCAGGACGCCTACCAGGGCATGTTCACCGAGACGCACAAGGCCTACGAGTGGGAAATCATCAAGGTCTGCCACGCGTATTCGGTGCAGGCCATCGTCGGCAGGCACAAGCCCGGCTACGACATCTGGTTTTTGCCCTCGCCCGATGATCCGCCGCCCGCCGAAGGCGAGCAGAGCGCCCCGGAAAAAACCCTGCAAGACGCGCAGGACAGCCTGCAGCGATTGCCAAGCTTCGGCAGTGCCGACCCCGGCAAGAGTGCAGCCGAACCGCTGGGCGATCTGCAGAAATCCATCGCCGGTGCACGCCAGGATGCACGCGACACCGCTGGCGACATCACCGGTTGGCTCGCTACCGCCGAACAGGTGGGCGCGAAACTGCCACCGGATGCGGTAGCCGCCGTGGCCGCCGCGATCGCGCTGATGGCCGGCAACGAACAAGGCGATCCCAAGGTGGAACCACTGGGCGCCGTGCTGGCCCGCGGGCTGGCGCAGGGCCTTGGGCTCAAGGGCGGCTTGCCCCGGCCACTGCAGGTCTACATGGATGTCATCGGCGACATCGCGCTGACCCTGCTGCCGAAAATCTACGCACACGTACACGGCCGCTACGGCCAGGTGGAACCTGCGCTGATCTGCGCGGCAGTGCACGACGCGATCGCCAGCCGCGTGGTCGAACTGATCTGGGCACTGATTTTCGGCAAGGGCAGCAAGCCGGGCAGCAACGACCAGGCAGCCGAAACGAAAAAAGGCACCGATGTCGTCGATGCACTCGGTCAGGGCCATCTCGGTGCCGGCGATGCGATACCCGGCGCCAGCGCGCTGGAAAACAAGGCCGCCGACCTGGTGACCCGGTTCATCAAGGGCCAGGGCCACCACATCAACTTCCTGATCCTGTTCATCGCCGAGGACGTGACCACCGAGCTGATGCAGGCGTGGCTGGAAAATGTCGGCAGGCAGACGATCACGATGGAGGCCTATCTTGGCCGCCTGCCGCAGATCGCCGCCCTGCTAGGCCGCAACCTGGTGTTTCCGGTCTTCAACCTGCTGATGCAGGTGTTCGGCCTCGGCGACAAGCTGGCCGGCATGGTGTGGGACCCGGTGAAGGAAAAGATCGCCCAGGCCGGCGACATCGCGCACACCGCCAAACAGACCAAGGACGATGTGCGCCAGGCCGGCGACGACGTCGCCGCGGGCGCCAAACGCGCCGAGGATGAAATCGGCAAGCAGGGCGACGACCTGCAGCAACGGGCCGGCGACCTGGCCAATGCCGACTCCTCGGTGAGCAGCCTGGGCGACCTGGAAAGGCTCAAGGAAGAAAAGGAACGCCAGAAAGACGACCTGCTGGAAACCGCCGAGAACGCGCCGGGCAAGGTCGTCGACGCCGCCAGGGGCGACCCGAGGGCCGCCACCGGCAGCACACCGATGGCACAAGGCAGCGGGCCGATCTCTGCGGCACGCAAGACCGCCGGCAAGGCCAAACCGCTGCAGCCTGGCGAGGTCGACAAGGCCGGGCGGGTGACCATCGAAACCGGGAAGGCGATCGTCGAGGCATTGGCCGCACCACCGCCACCGGCCCCGCCGGCGCCCAGCGGCAGCGGCGTCCCCGGCCTGCCGTTCTGACCGCCCCCATGTAGGAGGCGAGTAGAACATCCGTAGGGCGGGCACCGCCCGCCGGCTTTTGACGCCACGCAAGAGCATCGGGCAGTGCCCGCCCTACTCGCGCTCGCGTTACGAATCCCTAATCCCGAATCCCGCCTCAGGGAATCATCGCCTCAGGGAATCATCTCGGTGGCCTGCCCCGGATTGGCCACGGTGATCATCCCGGCCCACATGCAGTTGCAGGTATGGGTGTTGTCGAGGCAGGGGATGTTTCCCAGAAGCACGGTCGGCGCGCCGGCGATCCACGGTGCCGGCGTGGCCGGGATGCACGGCATCGGCGTCAGTACGCCCATCGCCGCCGCGGTGGCCGCGGCCACCTGCGGATTGGCCGGTGACATGCACATGCCGAACGGCATGATGTTGGTCATCGGGATGTGGTCCATGATCGTCGCCGCCGGCTGGTTGGTCGACAGCATCTTGTTGGTCGGCAGCACCACCAGGCTCGATGGCGCCATACCCATGCTGCACATCAGGGTGGCGCCATTGACCACATGGACAGGCATGGCCCGCGCCTCAGCCGCCGCTGGCGACGATCTCGACGCGACGATTCTCGCCGGCAGTCGGATCGGCCTTGTTGAGCAACTCGCTGGCACCCTTGCCGCTGGCGCTGAGCCGGCTGGCGGCGACGCCGTGCGTGGTGAGGTAGCGCTTCACCGAAGCTGCGCGCATCTGCGACAGGCGCATGTTGTAGGCAGCCGAACCGACACCGTCGGTATGTCCGATCACCTGGAACGAACGGCCCTTCAACTCGTCCGATCCGAGCGCCGCGGCAAGATTGTCCATGGTGGTTGCCGATGCCCCTTCGATGCGGTCGGAGTTGAAGGCGAACTGGATCTGCATTGAGATCGAAGCCGGCGGCGCGACCGGCTGGTCGGCCACCTTGCCGGCCGCCACGGCACCGCCGAGCCGCAGCGAGCGGGTCGCACCGGTATTCACCGAATCATCTTTCTGCACCTTGAGCTGGTCGACGATCGACTTCACCGATGGCGCATCGGAGGACGGCGGCGAGCCGGCATCCTGGGCGGCAGCGCAGGTGGCGACAAACAGCAGTGAAATGGCAAGGCGAGCCAGCGGGCGAAAGACGTTCATGGGAACTCTCCTGTCGTCGCGCCGGACAGCGCGATGTTCGATGCCGGTCAGTCTGTACAGCGCGCCACGTTTTTTCGATATGCAATTCGCTCTATGCCGCATGTTGCTATATCGAAGTGCTTATCGAAGCAATGCGCGAAGTTATCTCAGAGTGTGATCGCCGCAACCACGGAAGGTCGCTCACCCTACCGAACCGACTTGTTCCGCCAGGCCGCCATGATGCCGACAATCATCGCCGTTCCACCGCAGCAACCGCCACACCGTGCATGCATGCGCTTGCCGCGCAGGACTGCGGATCAAGGCTGACCATGCCGCGCCATCCCACTGCCCTGCTGTACCGACTGCTTGCCGACAGCGTATTGCCCTGCGCGTTCGCCGCGCTGGTACTGACTGGCCTGCTTACCGTGCAACGGATACGCAATGCGGACGATACCGCCCACCTGCAAATTGCCGTGCAGCTCGAACAGCTTGCCGGAGCGCTGGAGCATGCCTCCGACGCGAGCAAGCAGGCACTGCTCGACATGGCCTTGCATGGCGACCGTGACGAGCCGCTGCAGCGTATCGACCTGGTGGAAACCGACGGCCGCCGACTGTCCAGCGGCGCGCCGGCGGATGCCTCGTTCGAGCGCTACCGCCGGGACCTGTCGAGCAGTCCGGGGCAGCATCGCCTGCTTACCGTTCACGTCGACCCGGCATCGCGCCTGCACACGAAGCGCCTGATCCTGCTGTACGGCGCGTCGAGCGGATTCGGCATCGGGCTGCTGGTGGTGCTGGCGACGCTGACCTTGCGTTATCGCGTATTGATGCCGTTGCGTGACCTGCAGCGTTCGCTCGATACCTTGCTCGATGGCGACGATGAAGAGGTGAGCATGGATGCACGTCAACCGCATCGCGAATTCGCACGACTGCGTGCAAGTGCCGCCGCGCTGGCCGGGCAGCTGGCGACGCATCGCGCCGAGTGGGCATCGAGTCAGCATGCCACGGCGGTCGATGCGCTGGACAAGTTGCGCCAGAGCCAGGCTGCGGAGCGTGGAAAATCACAATTCATGGCACTCGTCGGTCACCACTTCCGCCAGCCGGTGCAGGCCTTGCAGCTGATCATGGCCAGCCTGCATCCGGGTATCGACGCCGAACAAGGCAGCCTGTTGGCACAGATGCGATCGAGCGTGGCGAAGATGACCCGGCTGCTGGATGCCCTGCTCGAAATTTCGCGACTGGACGCCGGCGTGGTCACCGCGACGCCTGCGCCATTCAGCGTGTCGGACCTGTTCCTGCGTAGCCGCGCGGCGCTGGCCGAGGATGCGCGTCAGCATGGCATAAGCGTGACATGGCATCCGGACGACCGGCGTGTGCATGGCGATGCAGGACTCGCCAGTGATCTGCTGCACCAGCTGGTCGGCAATGCCATTGCGCACACCGGTTCGTCCGGGCGCGTGCTGATCGCCGCACGACGTCGAGCCGCGGCGGTGCGCATCGAAGTTCGCGACAGCGGGCCCGGCATCCCGCCGATCCATCAGCAGCGCATCTTCGAGGAATTCGTGCAGCTGTACGACGAAGGCGAGCGCCATGAGGGCTATGGCCTGGGGCTGGCCATCGCCGCGCGACTGGCCAAGTTGCTGGGTACGCAGATCGGGTTGCGCTCCGAACCGGGACGTGGCAGCACGTTCTGGTTCGAGCTGCCGCGGGCGTCCATGGCCAGCAGCGACGGCCACGTGGATACCCCGCTTGCGCCGCCGGCGATGCACTCGGTCGGTTGATCCCGACGCCATGCCGCGGCTCATGCCGAACGTCGTCAGACAAACGGGCTATGCCCTAGTGCAAATAGGCCGTGGCTGCCTGGCTGCCTAGACTGCACGAGCTTCGAAGGACCGTAGGCATCATGCCGACGGCTCGCAGTCTGGGAGGGACACCGCGTGCGCGCTCAGATCACCCTGGTCCGGCTTGCCGCCGCCATTCTCGTCGCCATCACCGGCATGGCCGCCGCGCAGGATCTGCCGGCGTTGCGCAGCCATGACGCCGCCGCCATCGACACCTCCACGGCGCGCAATGCACAGGCACGCATGGACGATGCCGATACGGCGCTGGCGCTGAGCGCCGATGGCGCACTGCTGTATGGCGCCAGTGCCGTGAAGATGGACGGCTACCAGTACTGCAGTCAGGCCGTCGCGCTGGCGGAAAAAGGCGAGCTGCGGCAAAGCGTGCGCGCCGCCAGCCAGGCGCTCTATCTGGCGCAGCAGAGCAAGGACGATGAACTGCTGGCGCGTGCCTACCGCGACCTTGCGATCGTCTACGGCTACGGCGGCGATTACGAGAAGGCCACGGCTTTCGCCAAAGTCGCGCTGGAGCATCCGGTGAAGGATCCGACCCAGATCGTCGGCCCCGCGCACAAAGTGCTCGGCGATGCCGCCGCGCGACAGGGCGACTACAACGCCGCCGTGGCCGAATACCGGCTCGCCATGGCAGGCAGCTCCGACCACTACCGCCCGCTGGTGCAGCTGTCGCTGGCGAACGCGTTGATCGGTCAGGGCGACGCCGCCGGCGCACGCAAACAACTGGATGCGATGAAGGGCGCGCCGGCCGATCCCACGCTCGCCATCCAGCTCAAGCGCACCGAAGCGAAATTGTTGCTGGCGGAAAGCAGGCCCGACGATGCACTGGTCCTGTATCGCGAGCTGGAAACGTCCGCCGCTGGCGGCGATGCCGGCTACCAGCGCTTCTGGGCCGAGGACGGCATCGCGCGCAGCCAGCTGGCGCTGGGCGACAAGGCGCAGGCCGCCGCCACGTGGAAGCAGGCGCTGGATGGCCTCGATCAGGTGCGTGCGCAGTTCCACAGCGAAGAATTCAAGATGGGTCTGTTCTCCGACGTGCAGACCGTGTTCGAGCAGGCGATCGATCTGTACTCGCAGATGGGCGACAGCGCGCAGGCCTTCGACCTGTCCGAGCGCAGCCGCGCGCGCGCGCTGCTGGACGAGGTACGCGACCGCGCGAAGATCCAGCCGGGCGTCGCCTCGACCGTTCCGCTCGCGGAACTGCAGAAGCAACTGCATGCCGATGAACGCGTGATCGAGTTCCACGCCCTGTCCGCGCGACTGCTGGTGTGGGTGGTCGGCAGCGATGGCATCCGCGAGCAGGGCTATCCGATTCCACGCAAGGATCTGGTGCGCCTGGTCGATGCGTTCCGCCAGTCGATCATCGATGGCCGGCGCAGCGCGGTGGGCGCGGCCGAGCAGCTTGGCGAACTGCTGATCAAGCCGTTGGACCTGCCGGCGGATGTGCGACTGATCGTGGTGCCGAGCGGCCCGTTGCATTACCTGCCGTTCCAGGCGCTGCGCGTGGACGGCCACTATCTGATCGAGTCGCATCCGCTGTCGGTCACGCCGTCGATCAGCATTGCCATGCAACTGGTCCAGCGCGGCAGCGCGGCACAGGGCACGCTTACGGCGTTCGGCAACCCGGACGTGGCTCCGCAGTACGCCTTGCCCGGCTCGGAAGCCGAAGTGAGAACGCTGGCCGCGGCCTTTCCCGGCAGCCAGCTGTATCTGCATGGCAATGCCACCAAGCGTCAGTTCGTGGCCAGCGCCGACAAGACGTCGCTGATCCACGTGGCCGCGCATGCGCAGGCCGACACGATCGACCCGCTGTACTCGCGCATCCTGCTCGCGTCGGAGAACGGCAAGGTCAATTTCCTCGAGGCGCACGAAGTGCTCGGCCTCAACCTCGACAAGGTATCGCTGGTGACATTGTCGGCGTGCGAATCGGGACTCGGCCGCGTGGCCGACGGCGACGAGGTGCTCGGCTTCACCCGTTCGTTCCTCGCCGCCGGCGCATCCAGCCTGATCGTGTCGCTGTGGCCGGTCTCGGACGACGCCACGAAATTGCTGATGTCCACTCTCTATGGCGAACTGGCCAAGGGCACCGATGTGCAAGTGGCCATGCAACACGCGCAACTGGCCGTGTTGCACAGCAAGGGCATGGATCACCCGTTCTTCTGGGCGCCGTTCAATGTGATCGGCAACTGGCGCCTCACCGCTGGAGCCAAACCATGACATGCCTCGCCAGGATCGCGGCGCAGCCGCGGCGTCTGCCGCTGGCCATCGCGCTGGGGCTGATCGCCCTGCCCGTGTTCGCCCAATCGACCAGCCAGGGTCTGCAGTCGCAGGCCACCCCGCAGATTCCCGCGGACCAGCAGGCGGTACCGCTGCCGCAGCCGCAGAACACGCTCGCACCGCCGCCGGTGACCGCACCGCAGACCAGCTTCGTGTTGCGCCGGGTGGTGTTCACCGGGGCCAGCGTGTTCCCCGCCGCGCAGCTCGATGCGCTGGCGGCGGAGCACATCGGCAAACCGGTGACGCTGGACGATCTGGATACGCTGGCGCAACGGGTCACGGCGCTCTATCACAAGGCCGGCTTCGTCTTCGCCACCGCGGTGGTGCCGGTGCAGGAAGTGAAGGATGGCATGGTCGAGATCAGCGTGATCGAAGGCCGCCTCGGCCAGATGAAAGTGGAGATCGATCCGGCTGCACCGGTATCGGAAGAACGCATCCGCGCGATGCTGGCCCCGCTGCAGCAGGGCCAGCCGCTCAGCGGCAAGGTCTACGAGCGGGCCATGCTGCTGTTGAGCGACCTGCCCGGCATCAAGGCACAGTCGGCGCTGTCGTCGGGTGCCGAAGCGGGCACCACCGACCTCACCGTGAAGATCGGACGCGCCGCGCCGGTGAACGTATCGCTGGGACTGGACGACTACGGCACGCGCGAAGCGGGCACGCTGCGCGGCGGCGGCTCGCTGCGCTGGAACAGCCCGTTCGGCATCGGCGACAACCTGGACGCCAGGGCGCTGGCATCGGAACGCGGCGGCACCACGTTTGGACGTCTATCCTACGAGGCGCCGCTGGGCTACGACGGTGTCCGCGCCGGCATCGGCGCGTCGCAGGTCCACTACAGCCTGGGCGGCGCGTTCGAGGCACTGGATGCGATCGGCACCTCGCGCATCTACGATGCTTCGGTGACGCTGCCGGTGCTACGCCAGCGCGACCAGAATTTTTTCCTGCGCTTCATGGCCGACCACAAGGAGCTAACCGACAAGCTGCGCGCCGTCGATTACGTGTCGCACAAGCGGGTCGAGGGCGTTGGCATGGGCTGGGCGTGGGAGCGGCGCGACAGCTTCGCCGGCGGCGGTTACTTCAGCAGCAACGGCGTGATCTACCAGGGGCGGCTGAAAGTGCTCGACACGTCCAACCTGGCCTACGATCGCAGCGCGTTCGGCGGCCATACTGCCGGGCCGTTCACCAAGCTCACCTTGCAGTTCGCGCGCCTGCAATACCTCGCGCCGAAGCAGACGCTGTTCGTCGGCATCGGCGGTCAGCTCAGCAGCCGCAATCTCGATGCCTCCGAACAGCTTTCGCTGGGCGGGCACGATGCGGTGCGCGCGTATCCGCAAGGCGAAGTGCTGGCCAACCGCGGCCTCATCGCGAATCTCGAATACCGTTACGCGGTGAGCAATGACGTCACTACCTACGCGTTCTACGACGCGTCGCGCGGCTGGCTCAACAAGCCGTATGACGTCCCCGACGGCCGCCAGCCGATCCGCAGCCTGCGCGGACCAGGCCTCGGGTTGAACTGGGCGAAGCCCGGCAATTTCTCGGTCGACCTCGCCGTCGCCTGGCGCACCACCGACCCCGCAGTCACCAGCGGCGGCGACAAGAAGCCACGCGCGTTCTTCCAGTTGCAGAAGTTTTTCTGAGCGGTACGCCGGAGTATCCCATGACGCTGCATACGCCTATTCTCCACACCTTCTCCCGCAGCATGCGCCGCCCGCTGGCGCTTGCGGTCGCGCTGGCCCTGGTCGCACCGATCGCTACGCATGCCGCGGCGCTCCCGGTCAATGCGCTGCCGACCCTTCCGCACAACCTGTCGGGCAGCATCAGCATTCCTGCCATGCCGACGGTCACCATGAGCAACGGCATCGCCACGTCGACGCTCAGCATCACCCAGCAGAGCAAGGGCGCGATCGTCGACTGGGACAGCTTCAACATTGGCAAGAATGCAGCGGTCGAATTCCTGAACCCGACGTTCGGCAAGCAGAGTGTCACGCTCAACCGGGTGACCGGCACCAGTCCCTCGCAGATCTTCGGCCAGCTCCATGCAGACGGCACGGTGTTCCTGATCAATCCGCAGGGCATCACCTTTGCCGCGGGATCGTCGGTCAGCGTGGGCGGGTTGGTCGCCTCGACGCTGGACATCAGCAACAACGATTTCAACAAAGGCGTGGCCAACAATCATTTTGTGTTCAACGGCACACCGCCCGGCAATGATGCAGCCATAAGCAATGCCGGCAACATCGCCGCGTCCAGTGGCGGCACGATCGCCCTGCTCGGCGCTGACGCGGTAACCAACAGCGGCACTATCACCGCGCCGAGAGGCACGGTGGCGCTGGGCACCGGGAAAGCCGTGGTGCTGGACATCGGCGGCGACGGCCTTACCCAATTGGTTGCCACCGGAGTCTCCGGCCAGCACGGGGTCACCAATACCAAGACGGGCATCCTGCAGGCCGATGGTGGTCAGGTCGTGCTGCATGCAGATGTCGTCGTGAACCAGGAGGGCATAGTGCGCGCCCGGTACATGCAGAACCGCGGCGGTATCATCGTGCTCGATTCCGACGGCGCAGTGAACCTCACCGGCAGCGTCGAACTTGGCGGCCCCCATCCTCTGGCCAAATACGCTGCCCTCGACGGCCTCGACGACGTCAATGCCAACGGCAACCTCACCATAAGTTCGGAAAAGAACGTCTTTGTCGCAAGCCAGGCCTATATCAACACGTTGGACGCGAGCAGCCTGGACGCCAACAGCTACCTGGCGGATAGCACGCTGGCGAATGCGCTCAACAACAACACGAATGTAACCGTGAATGCCACCGGCAACACTCCCTACCACAGTGCATACCTGCATGGCTCGGTGAGTTTCGTTGCCGGCGATGCAGCGAACAACATTCCGGCCGCGCAGATCACCAAGAGCAGCGGGGACGATGCGCAGATCACCTTCAATGCTAATCGAAACATCATGTTCGGGAATGGGACGGGGATAACCAGCAGTTCCGGCAAGCTGGACATCAATCTCAATGCCGACAGCAACAGCAGGGCGTATGTATACAACAGCTATGTTGAAGAGGGTGGAACTATCGAGTTGAACGACGGCGCACGGTTTTCCAGCAATGGCGGCAGCATTCGCCTTTATGGTCAGAGCGATCCTTCCGGTGGAGCGGCCTCCGGTTATTATTTTTCTTACACTCCAATCAAAATCAAAATAGCTTCTGCTCCCGCCGCCCTTTCCCCTTACGTCGCCAACGGCGAGCCTGGTGTGAATGGCATATGGCTCAAAAACGCCACGCTCGATGCCTCCTGCACCACCTGCTCGAGTGGCGGGGATATCAGCCTGTACGGACAGGGCATCCAGATCCAGTATGTAGACACCTCCACGCACACCGGCATAGGCATCAGTGCCGTCGGCACCACGCTGCGCAGTGGCGGCGGCAATATTTTCATCACTAGCTTGCTGGGCAATCCCGTCGATACTCATTACAGCGCCAGGGGCAGCGATATTTACCTCAACGGCACACTTGACGTCTCCGCTACGGGCTTGGCGGGAAGCCAGGATGGCGGCCGCATTTATGAGGGAAGCGCCGGCGTATCTACCTTCGACACGACGACGATGACCGCAAATGCCGCGGCAAATGGCAATGGCGGCGGCATTTATCTCAGCAGCACCCAAGGCCTGTATACCTATCGCACCACGCTTTCGGCGGCGGGCGGCACGACCGGCGGCGACGGCGGCACCATAGAAACCTCCGGCGGCGGCCTCGACCTGGATGGCCTGACAGTCAACACGGCCAGCCCCGGGGGCGCAGCGGGCACCTGGCTCATAGGGCCCGAGAACGGCGCGACCATTGTGCACGGCTCCGCTCCGGGCACGTTGCCGACTAACCCTTTGCCATTCTCCGGCACGACGATTCAGGACAGCAACATCAACGATGCTCTCAACGGCGGCAGCAACGTCACGATCAGCGGCACTTACGCGCCTTCGGAGAACATCGTATTCGACGACGTAGACATCGAACGCTCGATGGGCACCGCGCCGCTCACGTTCCGCATCGACGCCAATGCCAATATTGAAACCGACCGCAATGGCGGCGGCACCATCGCATCGACCGGCGGCGCCGGACCGTTGAACATTTTCTTCGACGCCAATTTCAACCATCGCGACTATACCGGCGACAACTACAGCGGCTATATCGACCTGACTGCAATGACACTGCTCAGCAATGGCGGCGACGTCTTGTTCTACGGCCAGGGCGACCCCGACAACGGCTATGCCTCCGCGTCCCAGCTCGGCGTGCATTTCGACGACGGCCGCATCGACACGCGGATCGGGCAGAACGATGCCAACGCCGGTGGCGACGTGATCATGCGCGGCCTGGCGAGTGACAGCGTGCTTGCCGAGACCGGCATCGACATCTCGGGATCATCCATCGCCACCTCCACCGGCGGCATTACCCTGCGTGGCGTCGTGCAAACGGGCGGCGACGCCGGCGTAGGCCTGTCCGGCATGCTCGTGGGCCGCACGGTCGTGCGCACGAAGCTGTCCACCACCTCCGGCAACATCACCCTCGACGGCACCAGTCTGCTGACCAACGACGCCGCGCCGAAATGGGGCGTGCGCATCGGCGGCATCAACGCTACCGGCATCAACGGCTATACCGTCAACGATCTTGGCGGTGTCGACATCAGCAGCGATAGCGGAAACATCAGCATCATCGGCCGCGCCGAAGGCGACCCCACCCTGGGACTGGTCAATCCCGGCGTGCAGTTGGGCACGGATGTAAACATCACCAATGGCAGCGGCCGCATCCTGATCGCCGGCGAGGCGACCACCGGCACGGCAGCCGGCGTGGAAATCGACAACGGCACTGTCATCGACAGCGGCAGCGGCAATGTGGTGATCCAGGCCCGCAACAACGGCACTGGCGACGCCTTGGCGTTGAACGGCACGCTCGCCAGCATGGGCACCATCGATCTGCGCCCCGGCGGCGTGGATGTGAATGGCGATGTCACCGAGAATCCGAATGATGCGATCGCGCTCGGCACCGGCTTCGGCTTTGCAATCAGCGCCGCCGAACTCGACAACATCACCGCAGGCAATCTGGTACTGGGCAGCGACATCCAGGCCGGCGCGATCACGGTCTCCGCGCCGGTTTCCTACGCCGGCAATCTCACGCTCGACAGCGGTGCCGGCAGCATCGCGGTCAATGGTGCACTCAATGTGGGCGCGAACACGCTGGCACTGATCAGCGCAGGCAACATCACGCAGGCCGCACCGATCACCGCGGCATCGCTGCTGGCGCAATCCAGCGCCGGCTCGGTGAACCTGACGAACACGGGCAACAATATCTCTTCCGCTACGCTGGCGGGATCGGCCAGCGGCGACTTCGCCTTCGTCAATGCCGGCACCGTAGGCATTGGCGACGTGAGCGCGACCGGCTTCGCCGCCGCCGGGAATACGGCGACGACGTTGGCAGGCACGGGCATAAGCAGCGGCGGCAACCTGCTGGTGCGGGCATTGGCGGGCGACATGATGCTCAACGCCGACGTCAGCGGCAGCAACGTCGACCTGGTCAGCAATGGCGTCTTCGACAATGCTGGCGGCAACACGATCAATGCCACCGGCCACTGGCAGGTATGGGGCAACACCTGGCTGGGCGAAACCCGCGGCGGCGTGGCAGGCAACGGCAACTTGCCCAATCTGTACGGCTGCGTATATGGCGGAACCTGCGGAGTGACGCCATCCGGCACCGCGAATCAGTTCATCTACATGGCGCAACCGACCGCGACAGTGAATTTTTCCAGCTACATGCGCGAGTATGGTCTGCCGAATGCGGCGCTCAACTACACCATCGGCGGCATGATCCTCGGTGACCAGGCAGCGAACGCGATAACCGGCACAGCAAGCACCGATGCGACACAGGCCAGCCATGTCGGCAACTATGCGATCGGCGGCGTCTTCATGTCGCCGGCCGGCTACCTTGTGCGCATCGTTCCGGGGACGCTGGCGATAACCCCAGCCACGTTGACCTATTTTGCGGATCCGTACAGCCGTATTTACGGCGATCCAAATGGCGTACTTGGCGGCAGCGTCAGCGGGTTCCGCCTCAACGACACGCAGGCCAACTCGACCACCGGCACACTGGCTTTCACCACGGGTGCCACGCAGGGATCGAACGTAGGCCGCTATGCCATCAGCGGCGGCGGGCTGGACGCCAGCGACTATGTGTTCGTGCAGGCCGCCGGCAATGCGAATGCGCTTGCCATCACCCCGGCCACGCTCACCTACGTCGCCGATCCTTACAGCCGCATCTATGGCGATCCGAACGGCGCGCTCGGCGGCAACGTCGATGGCTTCCGTAACGGAGATACGCTGGTTTCGGCAACCACCGGCACACTGGCTTTCACCACGAATGCCACGCAAGGCTCGAACGTGGGCCGCTACGCAATTGACGGCGGCGGACTCAGCGCCGGCAATTACGTGTTCGCGCAAGCCGCCGGCAACGCCAGCGCGCTGACCATCACCCCGGCAACACTCACCTATGTGGCCGATCCGGTGCGACGGCTGGTCGGCACGCCGAACGACACGTTCATCGGCGACGTCACAGGCTTGCGCAATGGAGATACTCTGGCCAATGCCACCACCGGCACCTTGGTGTTCAGCAGTCCGACCGATACCAACTCGCCGGTCGGCGTGTACGGCATCTTCGGCAGCGGGCTCACGCTCAATACGAGCAACTACGTGTTCATGCAGGCCAACGGCAACGCCACCGCGCTGACCATCACGCCACCACCGCAGACCTATACGTTGGATGTGTTGCGCGATACGCCGGTGACCTACGTCTACGATCGCAACTTCGGCATCGTCGGATTGTGCCCGGCGACGGATCTGGCATCCGGCGCCCGCGACAAGGACGGTGACACGCTGGCACACGAATGGTCGCGCGTGCGTTCGCGACCGAATCTGCCGAACTGCGTATCGACCAAGCAGAAGAACAGCTGCGGCGATTTCTGATCCATCGCCCGGGCATCGATCGCCCAAAGAAAAACCCGCAAGGCTATTGAAACCGTGCGGGTTGCAGTGGTGGGTCGTCCGGGATTCGAACCCGGGACCAATGGATTAAAAGTCCAGTGCTCTACCAACTGAGCTAACGACCCGAAAGCAAGCCAGCGATTTTAGGTGTTGCGCGGGAAGCGCACAAGCAACAACTCATGCATAGCGGGTCGGATCGGGCAAGCCGGCCTCGCGGAATCCCTGCGCACGCAGCCGGCACGCATCGCAGTGACCGCAGGCACGTCCTTCGTCGTCCGCCTTGTAGCAGCTCACCGTGGCCGAAAAATCCACGCCGAGGCGCTGGCCCTCGCACGCGATGTCGGCCTTGCTCATGCGCATCAGCGGCGCGTGGATGCGGATGCCGGCGCCTTCGACGCCGGCCTTGGTGGCGACGTTCGCCAGTGCTTCGAACGCCCCGACGAAGGCGGGCCGGCAGTCCGGATAACCCGAATAATCGACCGCGTTGACGCCGCACCAGATGTCGATGGAACCGAGTACCTCGGCCCAACCCAGCGCGATCGACAGCATGATGGTGTTGCGTGCCGGCACGTAGGTCACCGGGATGTCGCCGCTGTCGACGGTGTCCAGCGGCACGTCGATGTCGGCGGTGAGCGCCGAGCCGCCGATGCTGCGCAGGTCGATGCCGACGGTCTTGTGCTCGACCGCGCCGAGCATCGTCGCGACGCGATCGGACGCGGCCAGTTCCGAGTTGTGGCGCTGGCCGTAGGCCACGCTCAGTGCGTGCACCTGGTAACCCTGCTCGCGCGCCAGCGCGATGGTGACGGCCGAATCCATGCCGCCGGAGACGAGCACGACGGCTTTTCGGGGAGAATTTTCAGACATGTTTTGCATCCACACAGGTGCGGCCGGTCACCGGCCGGAAGCGCCACCGGCGACACAGGCCGGCGCGCGGATCTTCTTGTCGCTTGCGGCAACATGGCCATCGCCTACCTTCCGGCCGCGTCGTTCCACAGCAGCTTGTGCAACTGCAACTGGAAGCGCACATCCAGCTTGTCGGCGATGATCCATTCGGCCAGGTCGCGTGGCTCGACCGCACCGTGCACCGGCGAAAACAGCACCATGCAGCGATCCGCCAGCGCATGCTCGGCCAGCATCGCGCGCGCCCATTCGTAGTCGGCGCGGCTGGCGATGACGATCTTGACCTGGTCGTGCGGCAGCAGGTGGTCGAGGTTCGACCACAGGTTGCGCTGGCTTTCACCCGAGCCCGGCGCCTTCAGGTCCATCACCTTGCGCACGCGCGGGTCGACCATGGAGACGTCCAGCGCGCCGGAGGTTTCCAGCGACACTTCGTAGCCGGCGTCGCACAGCTTGCGCAGCAGGATCAGGCAGCGCTTTTGCGCCAGCGGCTCGCCGCCGGTCACGCAGACGTGCCTGGCACCATGCGAGGCGACCCCGGCAAGGATGTCGTCGATCGCGTGCCAGTTGCCGCCGTAGAACGAATACTCGGTATCGCACCAGACACAGCGCAGCGGGCAGCCGGTGAGGCGCACGAACACGGTACGCCAGCCGATCGCGTCGGCTTCGCCCTGGATCGAGTGGAAGATCTCGGTGATGCGCAGGCGCTCGGCAACGGCAGGCGTGCCGGACGCCTCGCGCACGTCATCGCCGCTCATGTCGCTACCGCTCAGTTGCCCGACTGCAGTTGCAGGCGCTGCAGGCGTTCCTGGGCCAGGCTGGCCACCCTGGAACCCGGGTACTTGGTAGTGACCTTGGTCAACGTGGCCTTGGCCGCCGCGGTCTGCTTGAGCTCGAGCTGACTGTAGCCGACCTTGAGCAGCGCGTCGGGAGCCTTGTCGCTCTGCGGGAACTGGTTGAGCAACTGCTGGAACGACTCCAGCGCGACCGGGTAATTGGTGGTGGCGTAATACGACTCGCCGAGCCAGTACCAGGCATTCGGCGCCAGCGCATGGTTCGGGTACTGCTGGATGAAGCTGCGGAACTCGCGCGAAGCCTCCACGTAATTGCCCGCGCGAATCGCCTTGAAGGCCACGTCGTAGGCAGCCTGGGCGGCGGCCGGATCGCCGGCGGCAGCGTTGCTGCCGGCCGTGGCCGGCTGGCTCGCCGGGCTGCCGGCGGCGGCGCTGGCCGCGGCAGCCGGGTTGCCGGCCTGCGTCTGCGGGGGGTTGTTGCCTGTCGCAGCGGCGGCGCCCGCACTGCCTCCCTCGAGGCGGCCCATGCGAGCGTCGAGATCGGTGTACTGGGCCTTGTTCTTGTCCTCGAGCGTCTGCAACTGGTGCTGCAGTTCCTCGATCTGTCCCTGCAACTGCTGCACCTGTGACTGCAGCTGCTGCATCTGGTTGACCATGCCGGTACCGGACTGGTCCTTGTTCTGTGCCTGCTGTTCCAGCCGCGCGACGCGATCGGCGAGGCTCAACCGCGAGTCCTGCGCGAATGCCGGGAACGCGAACAGCATGGCGGACGCGGTGGCGCCCGCCATGCTGAACCTGGCTGCAAAGCTGTTAGCCAGTCGCTTCATCATTACTGCGCCGTGTAGACGATCTCGACGCGACGGTTCTTGCTCCAGCAATCCTCGTTGTGCTCACGGCACACCGGCTTCTCTTTGCCGTAGCTGATCACTTCGAGCTGGCTGGCCGAACCACCGTTGGCCTGCAGCGCGTCGGAGACGGCATTGCCGCGGCGCTCGCCGAGGCCGAGGTTGTACTCGCGCGAACCACGCTCGTCGGCATTGCCTTCGAGGCGGATGTGCGAGGTCGGGCGATCCTGCAGGTACTTGGCGTGGCACGCCATGATCTGCTGGAATTCCGGCTTGATTTCGGTCTTGTCGAAATCGAAGTACACGACGCGCTGACGCAGGCAGGCATCGGTATCGAGGTCGGTAGGGGTGTACTTGCCATCAGACACGGGAGCCTGGGTCGGAGCGGCCTGCTCCGGAGCGGGCTGCGGTTTGACTTCCTGCTTCTTGGAGCAAGCGGCCGCGCCTACGCAGAGCAGGGCAACCAGGGCGACGCGAACGGTCTTATTCATGGTGACGTTCCTTACGGGTTGAGTTCCGACAAACGATGACGACTGGGGTTACGGGACAGCTGACGCCGGTTGACCGGCTGTTATTTTGACACGTGAAAGTTCGACAGTGCGTGATTCTGCAGCGTCGCCCTGACTGGCCGTGACGCGGCAAAGCGCCACAACCGGAAACCGAAACGCGCCACGAGGGCGCTGTCCGGGCCCAATCCCTGGGCATCAGGCTGCCGCACTCGCGCGCAGCAGCATGAAAAAATCAATGTTGCCGGTACGGCCCCCAGGCGGGCTCGCGCACGTCGCCATCGGAAAGTACGAGGCGCTGGCGAACCAGACCGTCAGCCGAAACGGCATACAACACGCCGCGACGTCCTTCGGTAGCGGCATACAGCAGCATGCTGGCATTCGGAGCAAAACTCGGGGACTCGTCGATCGGGCCCGGCGAGAGGAAACGCACCTGGTCACCCAGGCCGCGATCCATGATGGCAATACGATACACGTTCCCGTTGCCCTGCACCATGGCGATCTGCTTGCCGTCGTAGCTCACGTCGGAGTTCAGATTGCTCTGGCCCTCGAAGGTGACCCGCTGCGGTGTGCCGCCGCCAGCCCCGACCTGGTAGATCTGCGGCCGGCCGGAGCGATCAGAGGTGAAAAAGATGCTCTGGCCATCCGGCGCCCAGACCGGCTCGGTGTCGATCGCCAGGCTGTTGGTCAGGCGGGTTTCCTGGCGGCTGGCGAGGTCCAGCACGAACAGCTCGAGGTTGCCGACGTAGGACAGCGCCACCGCCAGCCTGCTGCCATCCGGCGACCACGCCGGTGCGCCGTTGATGCCCCTGGCATGGGCGGCCACCAGCTGGCGCGAACCGGTGGTGATGTCCTGCACGTAGATCGACGAGTTGCCGCTCTCGAACGAGACGTAGGCGATCTTGCGGCCGTCCGGCGACCATGCCGGCGACAGCAGCGACTCCTTCGAGCGCGCCACCACCTGGGGGTTGTAGCCGTCCGAATCGGCCACGATCAGCGAATAAGTGGTGTTGTTGCCCAGGCCGACCGCGGTGATGTAGGCGATGCGGGTCCAGAACGCGCCGCGCACGCCGGTGATCTTCTCGTAGACGATGTCCGCGATCTGGTGCGCCACGCCGCGCAGGTCGCCCACCGGCGCCGGCGGCATCTGCTGGTGCAGCAGGCTCTGCTGCTTGTTGACGTCCCACAGCTCGTATTCGACCTGCACCATGCCGTTGCCGGCGTCCTGGACATTGCCAACGACGATGTAGTCCTGCTTCAGCAGGCGCCAGGTGGCGAACTTGATGTCCGAGCCCTTGGACGGGAACTCCACGATGTCGCTCTTGGCCAGCGAGCGGAACTTGCCGGAGCGGTTGAAATCGTTGCGCATCACGTCGGCGATGTCGGTCGACAGCGGCGCCCCGCCGGCCTGCGCGAACGGCACCACCACGATCGGGGTGGCGGTCTTGACGCCACCGACGATGTCGACATTCAGCGATTGGGCGGCGGCCGGGCCGGCGAACAACGCCACCGCGGCCAGCAGGATGACGGCGAAGCTTGAGCTGAATTTGCGCATGGGCTTGATCATTGCGGCCTGAATGTGAAGGTGAGGTTGCGCTGGAACACGCTTTCAAAGCCCTTGTAGGGCAAGGTCTTGGTGCGCAGTACCGCATTCTCGACCGAACGCCGGCCAGCCTCGTCGTACGGGCAGCTGGAATCGACGGTGGCACTCATCACGTCACCGCCGGGCGACTGCACGATATGAACCTGACACGGAACCGGCGGTATGTTATCCGGCCTCAACCAGTTCGGCGTGACCGCATTCTGAATGGCCGCTGCATATTCGTCGGCGAGGTTGCTGTTCTGACTGTTGTTGCCGGTCTGGCGCTGCGCCGCGTCGGGCAGGTCGGGCGCACCGTTGTCCTGGGCGTTCTTCAGGTCCTCCAGTTGCTGCCTGGCCTGCTTGGCCTTGCTGTCGAGCTTGCGGGTCTGCTGCGCCGCCGCGTCCATCCTGGCCAGCAGATCGTCGATCTGCTTCTGCTTTTCCTGCTTCTGCTTGACCGCCTGCGCATCCAGCTCGGCCTGCCGCTGGCGCTGCGTCTCCTCCTGCAGCTGTTTCGCTTCCTCGGCCTTCCGCGCAGCCTCCTCCACCACCCGCTCCTGATCCTTGAGGTCTGGCTGCCTGGGTGGCGGCGGCAGGGTCTTGACCTCCGGCGCCTCGATCTTGGGCGGCGTCGGCGGCGGCACGGTCGGCGGCGGCGGGGTGGAATCGGGCACCGGCTTGACCTTGACGGCCTTCGGCGGCGGGCTGCCGGTGCGGCCGATCAGGGTCGCCTCGATGATCTGGCCCTGCAGTTCCAGCGGCTTCGCGCAGGTGATCGGGTTCATCCACGCCGGCAGGTGCAGCGCGTTGAACAGGTTCTCGTAGCTCGAACACGGCAATACCGCGAGGAACAGGAACCCCACGATGCCGATGTGCAGGAGGGCGGAAAGAACGACCGCCTTCGGCGTCGCCTTACTTTCGTCCATCGGACGGGCTCTTGCCTTGCACGGGCTGGGCCATCAGGCCCACCTTGGAAACGCCGGCCTGCTGCAGCTCGGCCAGCACTTCGACCACGCCGCCGTAATGGCCCTGGTCGTCGCCCGCCACCAGCACATTGACGTCCGGGTTCGTGCGCACGAAGGCGCCAATCTTGGTCTGCAGGGCGGCCGCGTCCAGCAGTTCCTTCTCGGCGCCGGGCAAGGTCAGGAACAGCTGGCCGTCCTGCTTGACGGTGACGATGACCGGATCCTTCTTCTGCTGCAGCGACTTCGCATCGGCCTGCGGCAGGTTGACGTCGACATTGGATTTCATCATCGGCGTGGTGACCATGAAAATGATCAGCAGCACCAGCATCACGTCGATGTACGGCACGACGTTGATCTCGGACTTGAGCTTGTAGCGCCGTTGGCGCCCGGAGGTTCGCATGGCTGCTCTCCGCTCAGGCGACGTCGTCGGTCTGGATCTGCCGCTGCAGTACCGAGGAGAACTCCTCCTGGAACACGTCGTAGCGCGAAGCGATGCGCTCGACCTTGGTGGCGTAGCGGTTGTACGCCCACTGTGCCGGAATCGCCGCGAACAGGCCCATCGCGGTGGCGATCAGCGCCTCGGAGATATGTGGCGCGACCACCGCGATGGTCACGTCCTTCATGTCGCCCAGGCCCTGGAACGCGCCCATGATGCCCCACACGGTGCCGAACAGGCCCACGTACGGGCTGATCGAGCCGACGTTGGCGAGGAATTCCAGGTTGCGCTCCAGCAGGCCGATCTCGCGCGTGCCAGCCACCTGCATGGCGCGCTCGGAACCCTCGATCGCGCTGCGCGGATCATGGGTCCTGCGCTGGCGCTGGCGCGCGAACTCGCGGAAGCCCGACTCGAAGATGTTCTCGATGCCGCCGGTGCCGCCGTTGCGGTTGCTGACCTCGCGGAACAACTGGGCCAGGTCGCCGCCGGACCAGAAGCGCTCCTCGAACTCCTCGGCATTCTCCATCGCCGCCTTGGTCTGCGAGTACTTGCGGATGATGATCACCCACGACAGGAACGAGAACACCAGCAGGATCAGCAGCACCAGTTTTACCGGCACGCTCGAATCCGCGACCAGCGAGAATACATTCAGTCCACCGTTCATTGCTTGCAGGTTCTCCGCCAGTCGGCTTGGTTGTCTAGGGTTCGGATCGCGGGATCAGGCCGGCCGGAATCGGGGCCGGCCGCATGCGCCCGAGGTCCACGCAGGCCACCCGGACGCTTGCGCGGATCAGGCAACTGCCGTCCGTCTTCGTGATCGTCTGGGTGAACAGGATACTGGCTGTTCGCCGTTCCTCGACTTCGACCGTTACCGACAGTTCATCATCCAGCAGGGCGGGCCCGAGGAAGTCGATGTGCATGTCGCGCACCATGAAGGCCAGCCCGGTGGCCTGCTTGAACGCCATCTGGTCGACGCCGAGCGCGCGCATCCACTCGCTGCGGGCGCGCTCCATGAAGCGCAGGTAGCCGGCGTGGTAGACCACCCCGCCGGCGTCGGTGTCTTCCCAATAGACCCGTACCTTCCAGCGGAAAGGCGGCGTGGGAGCGGATTCAGGCATCGTCGGTTCCGGCATCGAACAGGTCGGCGGGCTGCCCCTGCCGTGGCGGCGGGGTCAGTCCCAGGTGGCGCCAGCCCCTGGCGCTGACCATGCGTCCGCGGGCGGTGCGCACCAGGTACCCCTGCTGGATCAGGTACGGCTCGACCACGTCCTCCAGCGTGCCGCGGTCCTCGCTCAGCGCGGCGGCCAGCGACTCCACCCCGACCGGGCCGCCGTCGAAGTTCTCGATGATCAGGCCGAGCAGGCGCCGGTCCAGCTCGTCGAAACCTTCCGGATCGATCTTCAGCATGTCCAGCGCGGCGCGGGCCGCCGCCAGCGTGATCTCGCCGCTGGCGCGTACTTCGGCGTAGTCGCGTACCCGGCGCAGCAGGCGGTTGGCGATGCGCGGCGTGCCGCGCGAGCGGCGGGCGATCTCCTGTGCCCCTTCCGGCGCGCAGACGATGCCGAGGATCTTCGCGGCGCGGCGCACGATCGCGGCGAGCTCGTCGGCGGTATAGAACTCCAGCCGCTGCACGATGCCGAAGCGGTCGCGCAGCGGCGCGGTGAGCATGCCGGCGCGGGTGGTCGCGCCGATCAGGGTGAACGGCGGCAGGTCCAGCTTGATCGAGCGCGCGGCCGGGCCTTCGCCGATCATGATGTCGATCTGGAAGTCCTCCATCGCCGGGTACAGCACTTCCTCGACGATCGGCGACAGGCGGTGGATCTCGTCGACGAACAGCACGTCGTTCGCTTCCAGGTTGGTCAGCAGCGCGGCCAGGTCGCCGGCGCGCTCCAGCACCGGGCCGGAGGTGGAACGCAGGTTGACCCCCAGCTCGTTGGCGATGACGTGGCTGAGCGTGGTCTTGCCCAGGCCCGGCGGCCCGAAGATCAGCACGTGGTCCAGCGCCCCGCCGCGTTTGCGCGCCGCCTCGATGTAGATCGACAGCTGCTCGCGCACCGCCTGCTGGCCGAGGTACTCGGCCAACCGCTTCGGCCGGATGGTGGCTTCCAGCGCCTCGTCGTCGAGCTGGGCGGCGGCGGTGATGATGCGGTGGTCGGTCATGGCCGCATTATGGCGGTTTGTGCTCTTGCGTGGGGCGGAGGTCAAAGGCAAGGGCAGTCGTGCCCATGAGTCAAAGAAGTGCTTTCCTGCACTTCTTTGACTCGCCATGGTCGGGCTGTGCCCGACCATGGCTCCGCGAACTGATCGCCTACGCGATCAGCCCGCGTGCGATCCATCCGTGGATCGCGGTGGAGATCTGATTCGCTGCGCGAATCAAATCTCCACCTGCGCCCCCAGCTCGACCAGCCGGTTGCCGGGAATCTGGAAGAACGCCGTCGCCGGCATCGCGTTGCGCGCCATGAAGGCGAACAGCCTGTCGCGCCACAACGCCATGCCGGGCCGCCGTACGTCGGCGACGATGGTCTCGCGCGAAAGGAAGAACGTGGTGTCCATCATGTCGAACTCGAGTCCGCGCAAAGAGCACTGCTGAAGCGCCAGGGGAATGTTCGGGGTCTCGGCAAAACCGAAACGCAAGGTCAGCAGGTAGAACTCGTTGCCGAGCGGTTCGATTGCGATGTGCTCGTCGGCATCGGCCACCGGCGTGTCCAGGGTATCGACGGTGAGCAGCACGTTGCGTTCATGCAGCACCTTGTTGTGCTTGAGGTTGTGCAGCAAAGCGTGTGGCACCGCCAACTGGTTGGCGGTAAGGAAAATTGCCGTGCCCGGCACGCGCAGCGGCGGATGCTCGGTGACGTTCACGATGAATGGCTGCAGCGCAAGGCCACCCTGCTTGATCTCGCGTACCACCAGTTCGCGACCACGCCGCCAGGTGGTCAGCAGGATGAAGACGATCGCACCCAGCACCAGCGGAAACCAGCCGCCGTGCTCGATCTTGATGATGTTGGCGGAGAAATACGTCAAGTCCACGGCCAGCAGCGCGCTGCCCACACCGGCCACCGCGAGTCGCGACCAACCCCATTGCCGGCGCGCGACCAGCAGTGCCAGCAGCGTGGTGATAACCATCGTGCCGGTCACCGCGATGCCGTAGGCACCACCCAGGTTGGTTGAGGAACCGAAGCCGACGACGGCGGCGATCACCATCACCATGAGCATGCGGTTGACCCACGGCATGAAGACTTGGCCACGGGTCTCGCGCGAGGTGTGGGTGATCGCCATGCGCGGCAAATAGCCCAACTGTATCGCCTCGCGCGACATCGAGAACGCCCCCGAGATCACCGCCTGCGACGCGATCACTGTCGCCGCCGTGGCCAGGCCGATCATCGGGTACAGCAGCGGTCGCGGCACCAGCAGGTAGAACGGGTTGGCGGTCATCTTCGGATCGCCCAGGATCAGCGCACCCTGACCGAAATAATTGAGCAGCAGCGCCGGCAACACGAAGCTGAACCAGCCGATGCGGATCGGCCCCTTGCCGAAATGCCCCATGTCCGCGTACAACGCCTCGGTACCCGTCACCGCCAGCACCACCGAACCCAGTGCAAAGAACGCCTCGGCGTGGTTGCGCAGAAAGAAGTCGACGGCATACGTGGGGCTGAGCGCCCGCAATACAGACGGCTCCTGGATGATGCCCCACACGCCAAGACTGGCAATGGCGAGGAACCACACCACGCACACCGGGCCGAAGACCGCACCGACTCCGCCGGTGCCGCGCTTCTGCACCCAGAACAGGCCGAGGATGACGACGATCGTGATCGGGATCACCCACCGTTCCAGGGCCGGCGCAGCCACCTCCAGGCCCTCCACCGCCGAGAGCACCGAGATTGCCGGGGTAATGACACCGTCGCCGTAGAACAGCGCTGCGCCGAACAGACCGAGTACCACCACCATCGTGCGCAGGCCCGGCGAGGTGCGCGCCACCCGGTGCGCCAGCGCCAGCAACGCCATGATGCCGCCCTCGCCCTTGTTGTCGGCCCGCATGATGAACAGCAGGTACTTCAGCGAGACGACGATGATCAGCGACCAGAACACCAGCGACAACACGCCCAGCACATTCGCCCCGGAGGGAAGTACGCCGCTGTGTTCGCTGAAGGTCTCGCGGATGGTGTACAACGGACTGGTGCCGATGTCGCCGAATACCACCCCGATGGCGCCGAGGATCAGCGCCTTGCGGCTACCGTGCCCCCGTGCGGCATCCGCGTCGGCGACCTGCGGCGACGATGGGTTCTGCTCTTGCTTGTTCATGGTTATCCCGTCTGCCTAGCCGCCAAGGGCGGCGCGCAGTGCCTTGCGAATGATGGTTTCGGCAGTGTCGCCCTCGGCGGCGACCTTCTGCACCAGACGACTCACCTCGGCCGGCTTGTAGCCCAGTTGTTGCAGCGCCACGGTCGCTTCGCCGGCAGCGTCCAGCGGCGCACCGGCCGCATGCAGCGTGGCACCGGAAACGCCTGACAGGCCATCGAGGCGATCACGCAGCTCCACCACGATGCGCTCGGCGGTCTTCTTGCCGATGCCGGGGATCTTGGTCAGCGCGACCACGTCGCCGGCATGCACCAGTCGCGCGAAGTGGTCGGTGGACACGCCGGACAGCACCGCCAGCGCGATCTTCGCGCCGATCCCGCTGACCTTCAGCAGGTTGCGGAACAGCGTGCGCTCGGCTTCGTGCAGGAAGCCGTACAGCGTGATGCTGTCTTCCTTCACCGCATGATGGATGAGCAGGACCACTTCCTTGCCGAGGCCCGGCAGGTCGTAGATCGTCGACATCGGCGCCTCGACCTCGTAGCCGACGCCGCCGACCTCGACCAGCAGTGATGGTGGCTGCTTGCTTATCAGGATGCCGCGCAGACGTCCGATCACCGGCGCCGCCTCCAGGCCGTGCGCGGGATACCGACGCGGGCCAGGCTGGCGCGGGTGTGTGCGTGCGTCACCGCCACCGCCAGCGCATCGGCGGCATCGGCCTGCAGCGGCCCCTTGAGGCCGAGCAGCACGCCGATCATGTGCTGTACCTGGGTCTTGTCGCCGCGGCCGCTGCCGACGACGGACTGCTTCACTTCGGTTGCTGCGTATTCGTGCACCACGATCCCCTGGCTGACCACCGCGCAAATGGCGGCGCCGCGCGCCTGTCCAAGCTTCAAAGCCGAATCCGGATTGCGCGCCATGAACACGCGCTCGATCCCGCACTCGACGGGCTGATGCGTGGCGATGATGTCACACAGTTCGTCAAAGATGCGTTTCAGGCGCAGCGGGAAGGTGGCCTCGCCGGCCACCGCCAGCGCACCGTGAAAGATGTGGGTGAGCTTGCCCGCCCCGTCCACGTCGATGATGCCCACGCCGGTGCGCTGGCTGCCGGGATCGATGCCGATAATGCGGGTCATCACGATGCGATGCGAAGGCGCACGGCCTTCGGCTTATTCGGCGGTCCCGGAGGGCAGCAAGGCGTTGTGCGACACCTCGCTCACGTCGTCCAGCGAGTCGAGCTTCTCGAGCAGGTCGAGCAGTTGCTCCAGCGCCTCTTCCGGCACCTCGACGCGGTTGTTCGGACGCATCACCACGCCGGCGTGCTGGGCGTTCAGCCCGGCAGCGATCAAGCCTTGCTGCACCGCCTCGAAATTCTCCGGCGTGCACAGCACGATGCTCTCGCCGTGCTCGTTGAGCACGTCGTCGGCACCGGCTTCCAGCGCCGCTTCCAGCACCTTTTCCTCGGCCGCCGCATCGCCGCCGGTGGTGAACACCAGCTCGCCGCAACGGGTGAACTGGAACGCCACCGAGCCCGAGGTGCCGAGGTTGCCGCCGTGCTTGGTCAGCGCGTAACGCACGTCGGCCACGGTGCGGGTGGGGTTGTCGGTGAAGCTTTCGATGATCAGCGCGATGCCGGCCGGGCCATAGCCTTCGTAGCGCAGCTCCTGCATGTCGGCGCCGCCGTCGGCACCGGCGCCGCGCTTGATCGCGCGCTCGATGGTGTCCTTGGTCATGTTCGCCGACAACGCCTTGTCGATCGCCGCGCGCAGGCGCGGATTGCCTCCGGGGTCGGCCACCCCTGCGCGCGTGGCGACGGTGATCTCGCGGATCAGCTTGGTGAACACCTTGGCGCGCTTGGCGTCTTCGGCGTTCTTGCGACCTTCGATGGACGGGCCTCTACCCATGACGATTCCTGCACGAAGCGATTGGACAAGCGGCCAATTTTACCTGAATTCGGCCGTCGTGCCGGCCGCGCCGCCATCGCCGCGCCGCGGCATGACGACTCAGTCCGGCGCGCCCGTGAACCGCCCATCCCGCAGGAATTCCGCCACCAGCCGCGCCACCTCCTGCGAGAACAGCAGGCCGGTATGGTTCGCCTCGACTACGCAATGCGCGGTCAGCCCGGCCAGGCGGGTTTCGTCCACGGCCACGGTGCCGTCGTGCTCGCCGACGAAATGACCGAGCATGGCGCCCAGGCCGAGCGGCATGCGACCGGCGATCATGCCGACTTCGCGCGGCCCGTCCCAGCGCTCGAAACCCTGCTGCAGCAATTCGCGGTTGTGCCCCAGCAAGACCTCGCCGCCGCGGCCCCACGCAGCGAAACCGCGCGCGGCCGCGCTGCCCTTCAGCGGCGAACCCAGGCAGACGATGCGGCCAGGTGGCAGGTCGCCTTCGAGACAGGCACGCAAGGCCAGCAGGCCGCCGAGGCTGTGGCCGACCAGATGTACCGCGTCGCCCTCCCCGGCCAGCGCGGCCATGCGTGCCTGCAACCGGTCCAGGATGCGCTGCTGGGTGGCCGCCACGCTGAGGTAGTCGAAGCGGTGCACGCGGAAACCCGCCTCGATCAGCCGCCGATGCAGCATGGACAGCGCGAAACCGCGCATCCACAGGCCGTGCAGCAGGATCACGTGCTCGCTCATGGCATGTCGCCGAAAGGTCGCACGGGGAACTGTCGGCGGATCAGCCGACAGTCTCCTTGACGGCTGCCACGCGCACATGCAGCTCCTTCAGTTGCGCGTCGCTCACCATCGACGGCGCGTCAGTCATCAGGTCCTGCGCGCTGGTGGTCTTGGGGAACGCGATCACGTCGCGGATCGACTCGGTGCCCGCCATCAGCGCCGCGATGCGGTCGATGCCGAACGCCAGGCCGCCATGCGGCGGCGCGCCGAATTTCAGCGCCTTGAGCAGGAAGCCGAACTTCATCTCGGCCTCTTCCGCGCCGATGCCGAGCAACTCGAACACCGTGCTCTGCATGTCCGGCCGGTGAATGCGGATCGAGCCGCCGCCGATCTCGTTGCCGTTCAGCACCATGTCGTAGCCGCGGCTCACCGCGTTGTGCGGATCGGCGCGCAGCTGGGCGGCATCATCCACCTTCGGCGCGGTGAACGGGTGATGCAGGGCGACGAAGCGCTGCGCCTCGGCGTCGTATTCGAACATCGGGAAGTCGGTGACCCACAGCGGCTTCCAGCTGTCCTCGACCAGGCCGCGATCCTTGCCGACCTTCAGCCGCAGCGCGCCCATGAAGTCGGTGACGGTCTTCCACGCACCGGCGCCGAAGAACACGATGTCGCCGCTTTGCGCCGCGGTGGCCTTGAGCACGCCGTCCAGCGCCGCGTCGTCGAGGAATTTCGCCACCGGCGAATTGATGCCGTCGCGGCCTTTCGCCAGATCCTCGACCTTGAGCCAGGCCAGGCCCTTCGCGCCGTAGCGCGAGGCGTACTCGGCCAGGCCGTCGATGTCCTTGCGCGACAGCGCGCTGCCGCCCGGCACGCGCAGTGCGGCGACGCGGCCGCCCGCATCGTTCGCCGGCTCGGCGAACACCTTGAACTCGACGTGCTTCACCGCGTCGGCGACATCCACCAGCTCCAGCGCGATGCGCAGGTCCGGCTTGTCCGAACCGAAGCGGCGCATCGCCTCCGCCCAGGTCATGCGCGGGAACGCGGCGTCGAGTTCGACGCCCTGCACTTCCCTGAACACGTGGCGGATCAGTTCCTCCACGAAGTCCTGCACGTCCTTTTCCTCGACGAAGGCGAACTCCAGGTCGAGCTGGGTGAACTCCGGCTGGCGGTCGGCGCGCAGGTCCTCGTCGCGGAAGCAGCGCGCGATCTGGTAGTAGCGGTCGAAGCCGGCCACCATCAGGATCTGCTTGAACAGCTGCGGCGACTGCGGCAGCGCGTAGAACTGGCCCGGATGCACGCGGCTCGGCACCAGGTAGTCGCGCGCGCCCTCGGGCGTGGCCTTGGTCAGGATCGGCGTCTCCACGTCCTGGAAACCGCGCTCGTCCAGGTAGCGGCGCAGCGCCTGCACCAGCTTGATGCGCTTGCGCATCATCGCCTGCATCTCGGGGCGGCGCAGGTCGAGGTAGCGGTAGGTCATCCGCAGGTCCTCGTTCGGATTCTCGTGCAGCGCGAACGGCAGGTCCTTCGCCGCATTGAGCACGTCCACCGTGTCGGCCACCAGCTCGACCGTGCCGGTCTTCAGCTTGTCGTTGACCGATACGCGCGGGCGGATCGTGCCGGTGACGCGCAGGCAGTACTCGTTGCCGATCTCGTTGGCGATGGCGAACGCCGTGGCGTTGTCGCGATCGACCACCACCTGGGCCAGGCCCTCGTGGTCGCGCAGGTCGACGAAGGCGACGTGCGCCTGCAGGCGGATCTTGTTGACCCAGCCGCACAGGGTGACGGTCTGGCCGATCAGCGACTCATTGATGAGGCCGCAGTAATGCGTGCGCATGCGCTTGAAACTCCGGGCGGGCCGCAGGGCGGCCGAAACAGATGGAAAAGGCCCGGAATGTTACCACCGCCGTGGCGGCCGGGGCCCCGGGCCGGCCGGCCCGGAACTGCTCACCAGCGGCGGTCGACCA
>CAVPQF010000038.1:0-4740 GCA_963707225.1 uncultured Gammaproteobacteria bacterium | reverse complement strand
TGCCCTGTTCTCGACTACGTCTACGTATTGCTCTTCCGCAAGGAGTGGCAGACTGACCTGAAGCATTTCGCGGTGAACCATTTCATCGTGGGCCTGGCGCTGCTCACGGTGAACTTCCTGCTGCACCACCTGTTCGGATGGCTGGTCAGCAGCGACTTCCAGCAGGCCGTACGCGACATCCCGTTCCTGCCGCAGCTGTTGCTGTGCGTGCTGGTGGCCGACCTGGCGCAGTACTGGACCCACCGCGCGTACCACGAGGTGCCGTTCCTGTGGCGCTTCCACGCGGTGCACCACAGCGTGAAGACGATGGACTGGCTGGCCGGCTCGCGCCAGCACATGCTGGAGCTGATCGCCACCCGCGTCTGCGTGCTGGCGCCGCTGTACATCCTCGGTTTCAGCGAGGCGGCGATGAACGGCTACATCCTGATCGTGGGCTTCCAGGCGGTGTTCAACCACGCCAACGTGCACCTGCCGTGGGGCCCGCTGAAATACGTGCTGGTGACGCCGGACTTCCACCACTGGCACCACGCCTCCGACGACGAGGCGATCGATCGCAACTACGCCGCGCACTATGCGTTCATCGACTACCTGTTCGGCACCGCGGTGAAGTCGACGAAGAAGTTTCCGGAGCGTTACGGCGTGGTCGGCGACTACATGCCCGACGGCTTCGTGAAGCAGCAGCTGTTTCCGTTCCGCGGCGGCAAGGCACCCGCCGAATCGCCGGAATGACCGCGCCGCTCAGTGCTGGACCGAGGTGGCCCTGGCCGGCGACGCGGCGCTGCCCGAGGCGGCCGGTGGGCCGGGCACCGACGGCGGCGCGCTGCCCGCGGCAGGCAGGTTGCCGGCGGGATTGAGCAGCGGCGCCGCCGGCGGCGTGGCACCGCGCTTCTCCAGCAGGGTCATCACCGGGTTGTCCCAGCTGCCGGTGACCCGGTAGCGCGCGCTGGCGGCCTGGTTCAGGCCCTTGCCGAGCAGGCCCTGCACGGCGAAGCCGGCCGCCGCGCCGATCGGGCCGCCGACCACCGCGCCGACCAGCGGCAGGCTGTTGCCGACATGCGGCACCACCAGCATCTGCTGGTCGTAGTCCTTCGCGCGCAGGCCGGTGCGGCCGGTGACGCTGATGTTCGCCGCCGGGCCGGCGATCACCAGGTTGTCGGTGGTGGCGTTGCCGCTGGCGAGCTTGAAGTCGCCGGTGATCGAGTCGAACGCCAGCCCCTTGCCGAACACGTCGCCGAAATCCAGGGTGAGCCGGCGCGGCAGTTCGGTCAGCGAGACCAGCCCGAGCAGCCGCCCCACGCCGGGCGACGCCGCCTCGGGAATGCGCCCGTCGTTGACCTGGATGCCGAGCGTGCCGTCCATGGTGGCCAGCGACAGTCCGCTGGGCGCACCGGGCCAGCTGGCGTCGAGCTGGTCGCGCGTCTTGCCGCCGTTGACCAGGCCGTCGAAACCGAGCGCGCCCAGCATCGCGCCGAGATCCTCGGCGGCGAAGTTGATCCGCATGTGGGTGCGGCTGCTGCTGGCGTTGCCGTTCCAGTCGCCGCTGGCGTTGATCTGCACGCGGCTGGACAGCGCGCGCAACTGCTCGATGTGCAGGCCGTCCGCCGTCGGCCAGGTTTCCAGGCGCGCTTCGCCAAGCTTCGCATCGCCCATGCGCAGGTCACCCACCCACACGTGGAACGGCGGCAGCGCCGCCGGGTTGATCCCGGTATTGGCCGGATCGGTTGCGGGAACGACGGGGGCCGCGGCGGCCCGTGTCCTGGCGCCGGCGGCGGTCCTGGCCGGATGGCTGGCGGCCTCCGCCGCGGGGTCCTTCGGCCAGTACAGCCGTTTCAGCCGCGCGGTGACGCCGCGCTTGTCCAGTCCCTTCGTCGGCATGCTGTAGTTGCCGAGCATCGCCGGACCGTCCACGTCCACGCTGAGCACGTCCGGCTGCAGCGCGGCGTGCAGCTTCAGCGCACCCAGCTCGCGGCCGAACCATTCGGCCTGGTCGGTGCTGACGTCGAGGCTCTCCAGTCCCGGCCCGCCACCGCCGCTGCCGGCCACCGCGCGCTGGACCCAGCCGGTGACGTCGAGCCGGCTGGCGTGGCCGCGGATGCGCAGGTCGCGCGCCGGCAAGGTGTCGGGCATCTGGTCGCCGAACGCCAGGGTGCCCGCCAGCGGCCGCTGGCCGCCGTCGGCCAGGCGCAGGTAGCCGCGCATCGCATCGCCCAGGCTGATCCGCAGCGCGCTGCCCTCGACCGGCAGGCTCATGCCCAGGTGCAGCGGCAGGCTGGCGGCGGCCGGCTTGTGCAGCGGCGCCGGCAGGTCCAGCGCGATGCCGTCCAGCGACGAATCGACGCTGAGGGTCTGCGCCAGCGCATCGCTGCCCGGCACGTGGGCGATGGCGAAGCCGATGTCGAACGCGCTGCGCCCGTCGGCGAGCTGGCCGATCCAGCCCAGCGACGGATAGTCCTGCACCAGCTCGGCCATGCGGTAATTGCCGCGCAGCTGCGCCGACAGCACGGTGGCCGGGTCGCGGTTGGCCGCCGCGATCGCCAGTTGCAGGGTCGACGGCTGGCTGCGGAAGCCGACATTCAGCGGACCGGCCTGCATGCCGTGCGCATCGAACTTCAGCGGGCCGTTGAGCTTGTCCAGCTGCAGTTTCCATTCCGGCGCGCTGAGGTCGGCGTCCTTCAGCCGGGCCAGGCCGTCCAGCTGCGGCTCCCCGCCCGCCTTCAACGGCAGCGCCAGGTGGAAGTCGAACGTGCCGCTGCCGCCCAGCTTCAGCTTGGCCAGGGTGTCCGCCTCGCGGCTGCCGATCGGGCTCTTGCGCACGAACTCCATCAGGCTGGCGCCGCTGCCGCTGCCCTGTACGTTGAGGTCGAGCAGCGCGTCGTGGAAGTCCGGGATCACGGCGACCGCCCGCTCCGCCTTCACCCCGAGCGAGTGCCCGTCGCTGGCTTCGACCAGCATGCCGTTGTTGATGAAGTTGGCCACCGCGCTGACGCCTTCGGCGCGCGGCCAGCCCTTGCCGTAGTCGAGGCTGAGGTCGCTGATCACCGCGCGCGCCTCGAAGCGCCCTTCGTTGTGCCGGAACGGCCAGTCATGCAGGTCGCCGCGCACCAGCACCTGCGCCTCATCGAGGCGACCCGCCTGCAGGCCGCGATCGAGCCAGGCGATGGTGCCGGGCGACATCGACCCCAACGGCCAGAACAGCTTGGCGGCGGCCACCTCGGCGTGGTCCAGCTTCGCGTACATGTCCATGAACGGGGCGCCGCCCTGCGCCGGCAGGACCAGCTCGCCGCGGGCCTGGCCGGCATAGCCGGCTCCGGCGAAGTCCAGCGCGTCGACGCCGATGTGCCAGTCGCCGTCCTGCGGCCAGAGCGCCAGCGTGCCGGCCAGCGTCGACATCACGAACGGCTCGCGGAACTCGTGCGGAAAGCTCAGCGTGGTGGTCTGCGCCGGCAGTTCCAGCGACAGCGCCTCGGCATCGCCGCGCAACTCGCCGTGCAGGCTGCTCACGCCTGGCAGCTTGCCGACCGGGTCGATGCCCAGGCCATCGAACGCCAGGTCGACCGAGTGCAGTCCCTCGGCATGATTCCAGTGCAAGGCGAGCCGGCCCAGCTCGCCGCGCGGATGGCCGCTGCCCAGCCACTGCGCCAGCGCCGGCTTCAACGCCGGCTTCAGCGCCAGCCACGGCAGCAGCGGCGCCAGCTGCAGCTTGCGCGCGGCGACATCCACGCTGGCATGGTCGCTGCCGGGTTGATGCACGCCCAGCACCAGCACGCTGCCGTCGTCGCCGGCCCAGCGCACGTCGTAGCCGTCGTCGACATGGCGCACGCCGGCCAGGCCGTGCAGCGACGCCACGCTGGCCCTGCCGCCGGTGGGCGCGATCACCGCCAGCGTGTCCAGGTCGAAACGGATCAGGCTGCGGCTCAGCCGACCCTTGCGCCAGTCGAGCCACGCGCTCAGCTGGCCGCGGCCGTGGTCGACCGCATAGCCGCCCATGTCGATGCCTTCCAGCAACGGCTTCAGTTCGGTGCCATCGACGCTGGCCCACACCTGGCCCGTGCTGCCGTCGTCGCGGAAGCGGCCGGCGGTGCGCACCGCGGCGCTCACGCCGTCGCGCCGCAGCACGCCGCCGAAACGGACCTGGCTGCCCCCCTGGTGGCTCAGCCGCAACTGCTTCGACAGCAGCGTGTAGTGCTTGTCCAGGGTGGCGTCGGTGACCACCACGCGCAGGTCCTCCAGCCACAGGTCCGCCGACAACCGACCCAGCGACAGCGGCTGCCGGCCGCTGCCGCCGGCTACGCCGATGCCGTTGACGTGCCAGCCGTGGGTGTCGTGCAGCAGGTCCAGCTGCAGGTTGCGCACGTGCAGGTTCAGCAGGTGCCGCGACGGCAGCAGCCAGCCGCCGAAGTCGAGTTTCAGTTCCGATTCGGGCAGTTGCAGCACGGCGCCGCTCTCGCCGGCCGCCGCCCCGACGGTCACCCCATGCATCACGAACACCGGGCCGGAGCCGGTCCAGCGCCCCTCCATCGAGGCAAAGCTGACCGGGCGCTGCAGCCGCGCGCCGAGTTGTGCGGCGACCCAGTCCGGATGCCGAGCCAGCAGCGGCAGCAGCAGCTGGGCCAGCGCCGCGACGACGGCAAGCAGGATCAGCGCGACCCCGGCGGTCCAGCCCGACGCGCGGGCGCAACGATGCAGCCGCCGCTGCCACAACGCGTTCACGCGCAGCGATCCACTGGATTCAATGCGTAC
>CAVPQF010000037.1:0-6519 GCA_963707225.1 uncultured Gammaproteobacteria bacterium | reverse complement strand
GCGAGTCGATCGAGATATCGGTCGACGCCTCCCTCCCCAGCCAGCAGTACATCGAGGACTGCCAGGTGTGCTGCCGGCCGATCACGCTGCGCGTGGAAGTCGACGCGGACGGCGAGCCGCAGGTGCGCGCCTCCGGCGAGAACGACGCCTGAAGTTCAGGTGGCCGCCAGCGCCGTCGACTCGACGATGCCGATGCCTTGTGCCCGCAAGGTGGCGCGGGTGGCGTCGTCGCTGGCTGGCGTGACCGGGCGGCTGAGATCCCACAGCACACTGGCGCGGAAGCCGAGGTCGAGCGCGTCCTGCACGGTCCACAGCACGCACACGTCGCGCGCCAGCCCGCACACGACCACCTCGTCCACGCCGCGCTCGCGCAGCCAGCCGGCGAGGCCGGTGCTGGGGCGGCTGCCGTGCGGGCCGTGGTTTTCGCGGAAGCCGCTGTAGGAATCCACGGCGGGGTCGCTGCCCTTGCGGATCACCGCATCCAGTGCCGACCAGTCGATGCCCGGGTGGAGTTCGGCGCCGGGCGTGCCCTGCACGCAATGTTCCGGCCACAGCATCTGCGACTGGCCGTACAGGGTGATCTGTTCGAACGGGGCGCGGCCGGGGTGCGAACCGGCGAACGAGACGTGCCCGCGCGGATGCCAGTCCTGGGTGGCCACCACGTGGCGGAAGCGGCGCTGGCGCAGCAGCGCGTCGATGCCCGGCACGATCGCATCGCCTTCATGGCAGGCCAGCGTGCCGCCGGGCATGAAGTCCGGCTGCACGTCGACCAGGATCAGCGCGATGCGCGACGAGAGTGGCGGGTTCATGGACGGGTTCGTGCGGAAGCTCCGGTGGAAGTCTGGCGCGCGACGCGCCATCCGCAGCCATACCCCATAATGCGCGATGCAGTGGCAACACGGTTCAGGGGTGCGCGATGCAGTACGACCAGTCATGGATGGGTTACGGGATCATCGGCGGGCTGCAGGCCGGCCTGATCGCCGCGGCGGCAGGGTTGCTGCTGTTCTTCTTTTTCCACTGGCTGGGCCGGCGCAACGACTGGAGCTACGGCCCGCAGATCGGCTGGTCGTTCCTGCTGGCGACCGCGCTGACCGCCAGCGGCGACCTGTGGAACCTGTTCTATTTCAACTACGGCCAGTTGCAGTCGCTGCAGCTGCTGAAGGTGAAGCTGGCCGAGGTGCACGACCCGGACAGCATCGGCCTGCGCGCGCTGTGCGAATTGCTGGGCGTGACCGCCGGCATCTACGTGGGCTGGGCGTTGTGCAGCGGCGACTGGCGCCACCGCTTCGGCGGGCGCAGGTAGCGCTGTTCCGCTGCCGCCTAAAGTAGCGGGTCGAACAACCATGCCACGTGCATCGCCATCCGGCGCAGGTAGGGCGCCTCGCGGTATTCGCTTTCGTCGATGGCGCGGGCGCGGCTGAAGTCCTCGGTCAGCATCGCGGCCACCTCGGCGGCGAAGGCGGGGTCCACGGCCATGGCGGCGACTTCGAAGTTGAGCCGGAACGAGCGGCTGTCCAGGTTCAGGCTGCCGATCGCGGCGGTGTCGCGGTCGATCAGCAGCGCCTTCTGGTGCAGGAAGCCGGGCTGGTAGCGGAACACGCGGATGCCGGTGCGCACGGCGTGCCAGGCATGCAGGGTGGAAGCGAGGAACACGGTGCGGTGATCCGGCCGCGACGGGATCAGCACGCGCACGTCCACGCCACGCAGCACCGCCAGCTGCAGCGCCGCGCGCACCGCGTGGTCGGGCACGAAGTACGGCGTGCTCAGCCACACACGCTGGCGCGCCGCGTTGATCGCGGCGGCGAAGAACAGCGAGCCGGTTTCCTGCGGATCGGCCGGGCCGCTGGCCACCACCAGCGCGCTGGCGTCGCCGTCGGCGGCCGGCGTGGGCAGCAAGGGCGGCGGTGCGCCGGTGATCCATTGCCAGTCCTCGGCAAACAGCTGCTGCAGGTCGGCCACCGCCGGCCCGCGCAGTTCCAGCTGGGTGTCGCGCCATGGCGCCAGCGGCGGCTTCAGGCCCAGGTATTCGTCGCCCACGTTGAGCCCGCCGACGAAGGCGCGCGCACCGTCCACCACCACGATCTTGCGGTGGTTGCGGAAGTTCAGCTGCAGGCGGTTGCGCCAGCGGTGGGTGGCGAAGCGATGGATCGCCACGCCGCCCGTGCGCAGGGTCTCGACGTAGCGCCGCGGCAGCGCATGGCTGCCGATGCCGTCGAACAGCACGCAGACGCGCACGCCGGCGGCGGCGCGTTCAAGCAGCACCTGTTGCAGGCGCCGGCCCAGCGCGTCGTCGTGGATGATGAAGAACTGCACCAGCAGGCAATGCTGGGCCGCGGCCATCGCCGCCAGCATCGCGTCGAAGGCGGCCTCGCCGTCGATCAGCAGGCGCAGCCGATGGCCGCCGCGGAACGGCCGCCCCTGCAGCGCGCTGATGGCGGCATAGCGGGCGCAGCCGGGATCGGCCGGCGGCGTGGCGTCCACGGTCGCAGGCAACGCGCGCGCGAGTAGCGCATGGTGTCCGGCGCGATAACCGAGGAAGCGGCTGGAGCCCAAATACAGGTACGGCAGCAAGGTCACGTACGGCAGCAACAGCAGGCCGAGCGTCCAGCCGATCGCGCCCTGCGGCGTGCGCGTGTGCATCACCGCGTGCATCGCTGCGAACATGCCCAGCAGGTGCAGCAGGGCGATGCAGGCGGTGAGTGCGCTGGCAGTCATCGCGGGCGCGGCGGCCTCTCAGTCGCCCAACAGCTGGTCGGCCAGATGGCGCGCCTGCTGGCGTATTTCCGGCATCGCGGTGGATTCCCACAGCGTGCCGCGCAGCAGGCTGCCGATGGCGAACAGGTTCGGCCAGTACTGCTCGCCGTGCCGCAGGTGGCCGTCGCTGTCGGCCTGCGCGCCGAGG
Organism: uncultured Gammaproteobacteria bacterium; assembly: GCA_963707225.1. Taxonomy (GTDB): domain Bacteria; phylum Pseudomonadota; class Gammaproteobacteria; order Xanthomonadales; family Rhodanobacteraceae; genus Rhodanobacter. The sequence continues at coordinate 3,617 of CAVPQF010000037.1, read as the reverse complement.
CCGAGCGGATCGGGGACGATGTGCGCGTTGGTCAGCAACTGGCTGACCAGCCGGTGGTTGCTGCGGCGCAGGTCGGTCTCCAGGCCGACGGTCTGGATCACCAGGTCGGCGTCCATCACCTGGGTTGCGCCGGCATGGCTCACGGTCAGTTGCAGCGCCGTACCGGCGACGTCCACCGCGTGCACGCGGCCGCGCCGGCGTTGCAGCCGGCCGTCGCGTTCCAGCGCGTCGATCGCCTCGCGCACCTGCGGCGGCATGCGGTGGCGCACGCGTTCCCACGCCCAGCGCGCATGGCGCATGAAGCGCTCGCGCTGTTCGGGCGACAGCTCGGCCCACAGGCCGGGCAGGTGCGGGCGCAGGCTGTCGACGACGGCGCGCCACTCGGCGCCTTCCTGCGCGATCGCCTCGCGCAGCAGGCGCATCCAGCGGCGGATTTCCGGCGCGTCGTGCATCGCCTCGACCAGCGCGACGCCGTCGTCGGCCGGCGTGGCGGCGGCGTGCAGGTGCGCCTCGGGAAAGCGGCCGTGGCGGGAGATCGCGATGAACTCGGCCTGCGGCCACTGCGCGGACAATTCCAGCAGCACGTCGACCGCGGTCAGCCCCAGCCCGATCAGCACCACCTTGCGCGGCGGCGGTTGCAGTGCGCCGGTGTTGGCCAGCAGGCGCCAGGGATCGACCACGTAGCGGCCGCTGGCGAGCGCGGCGGCGCTGACTCCGGGCAGCGGCTGCGCCGGCAGCGCGCCCAGCGCCAGCACGGCGGCATCGGCCGGGTGGCTTTCCTCGCCGTGGATCACGGTGACGCCATCGCGCTCGGGCACCAGCGCGTCGACCGCGAACGGGATGATGTTGACATGGTGCCCGTGCGCCTTGCCCTGCTGCAGCGCGCGCGCCACCTCCGCCTCGAGGTAGTCGCCGTAGCGGCGGCGCGGCAGGAAGTCGGTGCCGGCGATGCCGGGGTCGTCGCGCTGCACGAAGTCCAGGAAGCCGCGCGGCTTTCCGGCGAACATGCTCATCGAGGCCGCGCGCACGTTCAGCAGGTGGCGTTCCGACGTGGTTCCGTAGGCGACGCCGCGCGCCGGCGTGCCGCCGCCGGTGAACCAGTCCAGCTGCAGCGGCTGCGGCGACACGCGTTCCAGCAGTTCGCTGAGCAACGTGGCGGCCGCGGCACCGCCGCCAATGATGGCGACCCGTCGAAACATGAAATTCCCTGTGTGTGGTTGTGGTGCGTGTGGTGCGGGTCAGCCGGGCAGACGGCCGGCGATGACGCTGCGCTGCGGCTGCGCGACCCACCGCCCGGTGGGTTCGGCCTGTTCGTAGGCGAAATATTCTGACAGGTCGCCGCCGTAGACGTGCAGCGAGAGTGCCGTGTCGTGCCGGGACAGGTTGCGGCAGCGATGCGCCCGCCCGCGGTCGCCTTCGAACCACACGCCGTCGCCCGGGCCGAGCCAGTTGCGGCCCTGCAGGCTCAGCTCGCCGGAGTCGGCATCGCGGTGGTACGACTGCACTTCCAGCGCGCCCACCAGGGTCATTTCCAGGCCCCACAGGCCGGCGTGGTCGTGCACGGGAGTGGCGTGGTTCGGCGGCCATGCCAGTACCAGCACGCTGATCGGCGGCTTGCTGCGCTCGGCCAGCAGCCAGCGTTCGAAACTGCGCCGGCGCTGGCGCAGCGAGGCCAGCCGGGCAGCCAGCGCCGATGCATCCTGGTGCACCACGCGGCCCAGTTCGCGCGCCATCGTGGCGAGGTCGGGGTGTGCGACGGCGGCATGCTCGAGCGCGATCGTGCGCAGGGTTTTCAAGGTGTGCTGATGCTTGCCCATGCGTGCAACCTGGCAGGGTGAATGGGCGCCAGTGGAGCATGCGCGTCGTTAAAGCCGCGTAAGCCGACGGCGCCGGAGTCCATCAGGCGTTCGATGGCGTCATCGCCACGGTGCGACAACGCACCGGACTGCCGCAGCATTGCATCGACCAGGGTCGTCTTACCGTGATCGACGTGCGCGACGATGGCTACGTTGCGAAAGTTCGGGCGAGAATCCACGTTGGCGATTGTCGCAGTGTGGGTACCAGATCACGAAAACGACCGAGCCCACCGGACCGAGTCCACCGGAAGGCGGGCGTGAAGAAACTGCTCACGGCGAAGCCGAAAAAGAAGTGCTGCCGCGGCAAGCTGCGCTGCAAGAAGTGCCCACTGGTGCTGCACAAGGTGCGGAAGGCCCCGCATACCGGCATGCGGGGCAAAGACTTGGAGAAAGTCCACACGCTCGCCAGAAAGGCGTAATGAGCTGGGTTGATACCTGTTCTCGACGCCGTGCCCGGCGTACCGTTGAGGTTCCCGTCGGGTGTGGTTGGAGGTATCGATCATGGCGGTCTATGCGGTACTCACGGTGGCAGTGATCGTGGTGCTGGCGCTGGCGGCGACAGCGGCGATCTATCTCGGATTACTCAACTGGTTCGGCGCCGCGTACGTCGTCCGATGTGCCGCATGTCACCATCTGACACTCTCGTCGGCCAACCGCCGGCGCCCTTCGCGGATATGCACGACCGGGATTCCGCCGGACAACTCCTCGACTTCGCCCGCCAGCCGGGTGAGCAGCGCCTCCGCCTCCGCCCGCTTTTCCTCGCGCATCAGCTCCTTCACGCCCATCCACTGCCCGTCATCGTCGGTATCGATGACATAGAGCAGGGCTACCCGCCCGCCGGTCCGGCGGGCGCGGCGGCATGCGTAGCGGAGCGCCACCTTGAGTTCTTCGCTCTCGTCGACGACGACGAGAAACACACGCGGCGCAGTGGGCACGGATTTCTGGGCCTCGGTCATCGGATTGGTTGCGCTGGAAGGTCAGTTGCGTCGGAAGATGACGCCGGCCAGCCATCCTGCCATTGCCGCCACCAGCACGGCAATGATGCCGTAGAGCGCCGAGTGCCGGTGGGCGATGTCCGCCATGTCGGCGCCGAGGCCGATCTTGCTCACCACCAGCGGCGTCGCCTGGGCCGCCACCACCTCGCCGTCGCGAACCAGGAAGACGTCCGCCGTGTAGGTGCCGGTCGGCACATTGGCGGGAAACCGGATGTTCGAGCGGAAGAGCTGTTCGCCCAGGAAGCGTACGCGGCCGGTCTCGGTGACGAACAGGCCCTCGGCCGTCTTGATGCGCAGCAGGGCCTCGCGGAACTGCGCGACCGTCTCCTCTTGACGGGTGGCGTGGCCATGAGCCTACGGGCTTGGCGGTTCACTGAGCCCGGCTTCCAGGTTGGCTTCTTCCCATACGCATGTTCATACGCCGCGCGCAAGCCGCCATGAGTGGCAACGTGCACAGCAAACCTTTCCTGCTGCTGGGTCAGCCCGCTCGTGTCTCGAATCCGCCTAGCCACCGAACCCCCTGACATTCATCGTGTAGTCCGAACCATTCACAAATAGCTCGCCAGCCGGATAATCCGGGCCGTACGCAACCGACTTGGCATTGTAACTGCCAACCGCAAACCCCAGCGAATCCACTGACCCCATGGCCGGTAGCGCACAACTCACTGGGCCGGCATCAATGATGGCTTGGCCGCGCTGCCCGGTAGCCGCGTGTCTGGGTAGGGGTGTAAGAGGGTCATGTGGCCTGATTCACAGGCGGTTTTTC
>CAVPQF010000036.1:0-3833 GCA_963707225.1 uncultured Gammaproteobacteria bacterium | reverse complement strand
GTTCAGACGTTGCTGGCGCGTGTGGTCGTGGTGCTTCTCGATCGGCGTGCGGTAGAGCCGGGCGAACTGGCGCTGGCTGCCGAGCAGGCCCGGTTCCACCGCATCGAACTGCGCCCACAGTTCGCCCAGGTGGTTTTCCAGCGGCGTGCCGGTCATCGCCAGCCGGCGCGCGGCGGGGATCTCGCGCACCACCTGGGCAGCCTGGCTGGCGGCGTTCTTGATCGCCTGAGCCTCGTCCAGCACCAGCAGGGCGAAGCGCGCTCCCACCAGTTTGTCGCGGTCGCGCGGCAGCAGCGGGTAGGTGGTGATGACCAGGTCGTGCGCGGCGATGGCGTCGTAGCGGTCGGCGCGCTCGGTGCCGTGGATCACCAGCACCTTCAGTGATGGCGCGAAGCGCGCGGCCTCGGCCTGCCAGTTGCCGACCAGCGAGGTGGGCGCGATCACCAGCGCCGGCTCGGCCAGCCGGCCGCGCTGTTTTTCGCCGAGGATGTGCGCCAGCACCTGCACGGTCTTGCCCAGCCCCATGTCGTCGGCGAGGATGCCGCCGAGCCCGGCCGCGCCAAGGAAATCCAGCCAGGCCAGGCCTTCGCGCTGGTAGGGGCGCAGGGTGGCCTTGAAGCCTTTCGGCGCCTTGGCGCTGCGCGCGGCGCTGTCGAGCAGGTTGAGCTGCGCGCGCAGCGCATCGCCGCCGTGCCAGCGGAGTTGGTTGTCGTCGGCCAGCGCCTGCAGGGTGCGCGCCTGGCTGCGGTGCAGGCGTAGCGCGTCGCCGCCTTCGAGCCATTCCAGCAGCGGCTCGATCAGTGCGCGCAGGCGCGCCAGCGGGATCTCGACGCTGCGGTTTTCGTCCAGCATCACGCGCCAGGCGGCATGCTTGCCTTCGCGTGCAGGGGCGATGCGGGGAAAGGCCGGATCGGCCAGAACGCGGCGCAGTATCGGCAGCAGGTCGACGCGCTCGCCGGCGATGTCGATGCCGAGCGAGACGTCGAACCAGGTGTTGCCGCTCGCCTGGATATCGGCGTGCCAGGCGTCGATGTCGACCAGCTCGTCGTGCGGGAAGCCGGGCTCGTACTCGATGCGGAAGCCGGCGGCGGCGAGCTGGTCGAGGGGGGCGCGCCAGTCGTGCGGCGCCAGCGGCGGCTTGCGCGGGTGGGGACGCAGCAGCCGGTCGTTGGCGGCGAAATCATGACCGTGGACGTGGTATTCGTACAGTGCGTGGCCGGGGCGCACGGCGCCGAATTTTTCCAGTTGTTGCGCCGCCTGCTGTTCGGCGGTCAGGTCGCGATGGATCTCGCGCAGGTGGCCATCGTGCAGGCTCCGCTCGACCGCGCGCCTGTTGGTGGCGGGCGCCAGGCGGACACCCGCGTAGTCGAAGCCGAAACGCGCCACGCCGACATCGTGCGATTTCCCGGCCCAGCTTCTCAGCGTGATGGCGCGCAGGCGCAGCGTCGGCTGCGGGCGTTCGCGCACGACCTCGGCCGGGCCGCGGTCGATCGGCTGGGGCAGGGCCTGGGGCAGGTCGCCGCGCTGCAGTCGCCGCTGCACCGCCGCGACCTGCGCAGGCTGCAGCACGGGTGCATGCGGCAGGCGGTCCAGCAGGTGCGGGTCGCCGTCGACGCGGCCGTAGCGTCCCCGCGCAGGCTGCACGTACCACAGGCCGGCGCCGCGCAGCAGCACGCTGTCGCCGGTGCCCACGCGCGCGTCCAGCCGCTGGCTGCCATCGGCCGATTCCCGCCAGTACAACTGCACTGGCTGCGGTTCGGCGCGTTGCAGCGGTATCGAGCCGCGCTCGAACCAGACCGGGAAGTGTGCCAGCAGGCATTCCAGCGCCTGCTCCTCGTGGGCGGCGCGGATCGGCGCCCAGCGCTGGCTGCCGACATGCACGTATTGGCGCTGCACCAGGGTGGCCAGGGCCGCTGCCGCCGCGGCCGGCCAGCCGCCGGCTGGTGTGGGCACCGCACCGTGGCGGTCGTCAAGTTGCAACGGTTGCGGATCGACCAGTTCTTTGCGGGTGCGCTGCTTGGACGGGCGCAGCCAGGCCGGATAGGCCAGCAGACCCGCGATCGGCGACGTGCCGTCGCCGCGCAACATCACGCCGAAGCGGCGTTCCGGCTCGGCCTCGCGGCTGTCGGCGGGCGGCTGCAGCGTCTGCAGCCAATGTTCCCATGAGGCCAGATCCGAATTGCCGCTGCCCGGCGTCGCGTTGCCGGCGCGCAATTCGCTCAGCCAGGCCGGTTCGGCGGGCGTCGCCGTCTTCGCGGTCGCGCCGGCCGCCATCATCAGCATGGCGGCGGCATGCTTGCAGTCGGTGCCGACCGGGCAGCTGCAGTCGGTGTCAACGGTCAGCCACTTGCCGTGGTCGCTCACGTCCACTCGGCAGTCGTACCGTTCGCCATGGCTGCCTTCGACCTGCGCGGTGAGCACATGGGCGTTGTCCTCGATGCGGCCACGCAACTTCGACACGCTGCCGTCGCGGGCATAGGCGCGGGCGCGCTCCAGCGTGCGTTCGTCGAAGTTGGAGCGCCATTCGGCGCGTTGCAGCAAGTGGGCGAGTTCGTCGCGCATGTATGAGGGTTCGTGAGCGTCCGGCAAACGCCGATTCTTGCACGAACGCGGGACTGGTGGCTCGATGCGGGCAATCGCGCGACAATGGGCAGTCATCATCCGCGGTTTTGCCGCCCTTGCCAGGGAATCCCCGCACGCCATGTCCCAGATCCCGAAGATCATCTATACGCTTACCGACGAGGCCCCGTTCCTGGCCACGCAGTCGCTGCTGCCGATCGTCGCCGCGTTCACCGGCACGGCAGGCATCAAGGTCGAGACGCGCGACATCTCGCTGGCCGCGCGCATCATCGCGCTGTTCCCGGAATGCCTGCAGGCCGGGCAGAAGCTGGCCGACGATCTCGCCGAGCTGGGCCAGCTGGCCACCACGCCGGAGGCGAACATCATCAAGCTGCCGAACATCAGCGCCTCGATGCCGCAGCTGAAGGCGGCGATCAGGGAACTGCAGGGCCAGGGCTACGCGCTGCCGGATTACCCGGATGCGCCGAAGGACGACGGCGAAAAGGACATCAAGGCGCGCTACGACCGGGTCAAGGGCAGCGCGGTGAACCCGGTGCTGCGCGAGGGCAATTCCGACCGCCGCGCGCCGGCCTCGGTGAAGAACTACGCGCGCAAGCACCCGCACAAGATGGGCGCGTGGAGCAAGGATTCGAAGACCCACGTGGCGCACATGGACGGCGGCGACTTCTACGGCACCGAGAAGTCCGCCCTGATCGGGCAGGCCGGCAACGTCAGCATCGAGTGGTTCGGCAAGGACGGCAGCCACGCCGTGCTGAAACCGGAGACCGCGCTGCTGGCCGGCGAGATCATCGACGGCGCGGTGATGAGCCGCAAGGCGCTGGCCGCGTTCGTCGACGCGCAGATCGCGGACGCGCAGCGGCAGGGCGTGCTGTTCTCGCTGCACCTGAAGGCCACCATGATGAAGGTCTCCGACCCGATCATGTTCGGCGTGGCGGTCAGCGAGTTCTACCAGGACGTGCTGGCGAAACACGCCGACGCGCTGAAGCAGGTCGGCTTCAATCCGAACAACGGCATCGGCGACCTGTACGCGCGCCTCGGCGCGCTGCCGGAAGCGCAGCAGGCGGCGATCAAGGCCGACATCGACGCCGAGTACGCGCAGCGCCCGGGCGTGGCGATGGTCAACTCGGACAAGGGCATCACCAACCTGCACGTGCCCAGCGACGTGATCGTCGACGCCTCGATGCCGGCGATGATCCGCGACTCCGGCAAGATGTGGAACGCGCAGGGCCAGCTGCAGGACGTCAAGGCGGTGA
>CAVPQF010000035.1:0-5748 GCA_963707225.1 uncultured Gammaproteobacteria bacterium | reverse complement strand
GCTGATCGCCAGGCACAACGTCGATTGCTGGCTGGTCAACACCGGCTGGACCGGCGGCAAGTACGGCACCGGCAGCCGGATGCCGATCAAGGTGACCCGCGCGCTGTTGACCGCGGCGCTCGACGGCAGCTTGCGCAACGTCGAATTCCGCACCGACAAGTATTTCGGCTTCGCGGTGCCCACCGCGCTGCCGGGCGTGCCGAGCGAGATCCTCGATCCCGTCAATACCTGGAAGGACAAGGCCGAGTTCGACAAGACGGCGCACGCCCAGTTCGGCCAGGCCAGCGACCCGCAGCTGGTCGCCGAGGCGGCAGAACACCAGCTTGCGCGTGGTGTCGGTGATGCTGGTCACCGGCGTGTGCGGGCCGCAGCAGGTGGTGAAGGAATACCCCTTCATCGGCATCAGCGGCATGCGGGTACCCAGCTTGTGCGCCAGCCGCGTCGATTCCACGCCTGCGCACACCACCAGCTGCCGCGAACGCAAGCGGCGACCGTCGCGGGTCGTCAGCGTGATCGCACCCGGCTCCCGCACCAGATCATCGACATCGGTTTCGAAACACGCCTGCACGCCATATTGCCCGCACAGCACGTGCAGCAGCTCGACGCAGAAGCGATGCGGATCGCCCACTTCCTCCTGCGGCGAATGCAGCACGCCGACCAGGCCCGCCACACCTTCCAGTGCCGGCTCGACCGCCACCGCCTCGCGCGGCGACAGCACCTGCTGCACCACGCCGTGCCGCTGCTTGATGGCGGCGATCGCCTCTGCCCGGCGCAGCGCGCCGGCGTCGTGGTACAGGTGCATCTTGCCCGGTGCCGAATGGCTGAACTCGATCCGATGCCGCTGCAGCAGCGCATCCATCGCCGATTTCGATGCCATTGCCAGATCGAGCACGGCCAGGGTGTTCTCGCGAAAGCGCGTCGCCGTCGTGTTGCGCAGGAACGCCAGGCCCCACTTCAGGGAATCCGGATCGAACAGCCAATGCATGCGGAATACCGGGTCGAGACCCAGCAGAAGCTGCGGCAGGTGCCTCCACAGTGACGGACTGCCCAGCGCGTCGGTATAGACGTAGCTCAGCTGGGCGCCGTTGGCGAACGAGGTGCCCAGCGCGGGGCCGCTCGCGCGATCGACCAGGCGTACCGACAGTCCGCGGCGCGCCGCCGCATAGGCAGTGGCCATGCCGACCACGCCCGCGCCCAGAACGGTCACATCCGGCGTGCCTTCGTCGGCCGGCGCACGCGCATCGGGCAGGAGCGCCGCGGATTCGGCATCGCTGGTCGTCATGGACGGGCCTGCGGATCGGCGATCGCCCAGGCCTGCTTCGGCATCAACGCCGGCCGGCAAACCGCAAGGCGCGGGGAGCGAATGTGGGCGTTGCCGGACATGTGCCCAGCCTAGCGGGCAAGCCCGCCGTTGCCACATCGCTTTATGTCGGCATGGATTAACCTGCAGTTATGGCCCGGCCGCTCATTCCCAGAAATTCAGGAACCCGGTGATGATCAGCGCATTGGTGAAATCGATGAAGAACGCGCCGACCAGCGGAGCCACCAGGAAGGCACGCGGCGCCACGCCGTAGCGCTCCACCAGCGTACGCATCACCGCCATCGCGTTCGCGGTGGTGCCCAGCATGAAGCCGATGAAGCCGCCGCCCATCACCGCCGCATCGTAGTCGCGGCCCACCAGGCGGAACACCGGGATGCAGAACAGCGGATGCAGGCCGGACGCGCTCGCGACGCTGATGCCCGGCAGGTTCTGCAGTACCGCGAACACGCTGGCCAGCGCCAGAAGCACCATCACCTGGCGACCGCAGACGCGCAACAGCGCCAGGCTGGCGTTGCGCCCACGGTGGTGAAGAACGCCACCATCAGCGGCTGCTGCAGGCTGGCGTCGAACGCGATCAGGATGGTATCGAAGCGATACGCCACCAGCGCGATCAAGGCCATCACCAGGCCGCCGACCACCGGCTCGGGAATGTTGCAGCGGCCCAGCACGGGAATCAGCCGGCACGGGGCGTAGCCGCCGAACAGCACCACGCCGCCGAAGGCCAGGGTTTCCACGGCATCCAGCCGGATCATGTGACGATTTCCTTCAGCGCGTCATGGCAGCGGAAGTGTCGCTCGTCGGCCATCGCCTGGCGGGCCGGCAACGGCAATGCAGCGGCATCGTTGCAGCGGCTGGTCAGTCGATCGATCACGGACGGTCGTCGGTGGGCAGCCATGGCGGGCATGGCGTGTCCCCCGTCGGTTGTGCCGGTGACCTGCCACTGCCAATGGTGCAGGTTCCACAACCGCAGGCTATGTGCGGCGGCACATGCCGTGCGACGTCGGTCAGACCGCCCTGCGCCCTTCCAGCCAGCGCCAGCCGTAATACACCGGCACGCCCAGCGCGATGATCAGCAGGCTCATGCCGGCGTCGCCCGGCGCGTGGATCGCGCTGGCCACGATCACGCCGAACACGGTGATCACGAAGATCAGCGGCAGCAGCGGGTAGAACGGCACCTGGTACGGCGCCGGCTGGTCGATGAAGTGCTTGCGGTACCAGAACAGCGTGCCGATGCCGAACACGTGGCCCAGCCATTCGCCCACGGTGGTGTAGTTGAGCAACTGGTTGAAGCTGCCGGACAGGGTCAGCGCCACAGCCCAGGCGCCGAGCAGGGCCAGCGCGATCTGCGGCGCGCGCGTGCGCAGGTCGACGCGGCCGGCGACGCGGAAGAACACGCCGTCCGCGCCCATCGTCTGCAGCACGCGCGCGCCGCCGGCGATCGCGATGCTGCAGTAACCGAAGGTGGAGCAGGCGATGCCCACCGCGATCACGGTGGCGCCGTGCTCGCCGAACAGCCGGCGCATCAGGTCCGCCGCCGGCGCCTGGCTGGCGGCGAGGCCGGCATGGCCGAGCCCGGCCAGGTAGGCGAAGTTGGCCAGCAGGTAGCAGATCAGCACGCCGGCCATGCCCATGCCCAGCGCGCGCGGCAAGGTGCGCTGCGGGTTGCGCACTTCGCCGGCAAGATCGTTGAGGTAGTGGAAGCCGCCGTAGGTGAACAGCACCGGCAGCAGCGCTCCGACGAATGACCACGGCGACACGGGCGGCGCAGCGTCCACCACCAGCACCGGCCCCGGCTGGCCGTGCGCCAGCACCAGCCCGGCGATCACCAGCAAGGCGATCGCGGCCAGCTTCAGCACGGTGAACACGTTCTGCATCCACGCGCCGGCGCGGATGCCGAACAGGTTTACGCCCACGATGAACACGATCGCGCCCACCGCCACCGGCTTCACGTACAGCAGCGGCGGCAGCCCGATCGCGGCGCACAGGTACTCGGCGAACATCGTCGCCACCGCCGCCACGCTGCCGGGGTAATTGATCAGCGCCATGGTCCAGCCGAACAGGAAAGCCGGCAGCAGCCCGAACGCCTCGCGCAGGTAGACGTAGATGCCGCCCGCCTGCGGCCGCCGCGCGCCCAGCTCAGCATAGCACAGCACGCCGGCCAGGGTCAGCAGGCCGCCGATCGCCCACAGGATCAGCACCTCCGCACCCGACGACGTGTTGCGCGCCACCGTGGCCGGGGTGAGGAAGATGCCTGCCCCGATCACGCCGCCGATGACGATCATCGCGGCGTCCCAGGTGTTCAGGCGACGGGCATAGGCATTGGCGGGTTCGGTCAGCATGCCGGCTACCTTGCCATTGTCCATGCCGTTTCCACCAGTCCCGCGTGGCATGAGTCGCACCCGGCAGCACGCCATCCGGCAAATTGACAAGCTGCAGCCGCACCGGAAGACTGTCGCCGGCCGGCGCGCGACCTGCGCGGCCGGTTCATGACGCCGCGACGATGGCGCGGCGTCATCGCTGCCGAGGGGTGCTGCAGCGGACGCCGTCCGCCACGCTCGGTACGCGAATCCGTTCAAGGGCGCCCTTTCCGCTATTGGAGGTGTCGCCATGTCCATTCACCCCGCCACCCGCCGGCTCGCCCTCGCCACGTCCGCCGACCATCCGTCGATCCAGCCGGATGACGCGCACCTGGCGGCTTCGCTGGAGCACCTCGGCCTGCCGCCGGTCGTCTGCGTGTGGAACGATCCGGCGGTGGACTGGTCGGCGTTCGACGCCGTGCTGATCCGCACCATCCGGGATTACTTCAAGCATCACGCGGCGTTCCTCGACTGGCTGGACAGGCTCGATGCGCTGGACATCCCCACCATCAACGACAGCGCGCTGCTGCGCTGGAACAGCGACAAGCGCTACCTGCCCGAACTCGCCCGGCATGGCGTGGCGATCATTCCCACCCGACTGGCCGGTACGGCCGCGCTGCCCGGCATGCTGGCGGCGATGCCGGGACAGTCGGTGGTGATCAAGCCCAGCGTCAGCGGCAGCGCCTGGCACACGCTGTGCGGCACGGTCGGCGATGCGGCGTTCGCTGCCGCCGTGGCACAACTGCCGCGCGAGCACGACTACCTGGTGCAGCCGTTCGTGCCGGAAGTGGTCAGCGACGGCGAATGGTCGCTGCTGTATTTCGCCGGCGAGTTCAGCCACGCGGTGATCAAGCGCCCCGCCGCCGGCGACTACCGCGTGCAGGGCGAGTACGGCGGCAGCGCCGAGCCGGCGCAGCCCGACGCCGCCATCCTGGCCGCGGCCGAGCGTGCGCTGGCGGCGGTGGCCGCGATCGGCCATGGCGACCACGCCTACGTGCGCGTCGACGGCGTGGTCAGCGACGGGCGTTTCCTGGTGATGGAGCTGGAGCTGATCGAACCGTTCCTGCACCTGGCCGCACATCCGGCCGCCGCCGAACGGCTGGCGCGCGACGTGGCCGCCCGACTGTCGCCGGCCGCGCTGGCGGACGTCCGCTGAGCATGTCGAACCCGCACGCTCCGCCCGGGTCGTCCGCGCGCTGGCTGCGCCTGCTGTCGTGGCTGGGTTCGCTGGCGGCGTTCGGGCTGGCGCTGTGGCTGCTGCATCGCTACGTCACCGACCTCGCCTGGCGCGACGTGGCCACGGCCTGGTCGCAGTTGCCGGGTTGGCGCATCACGGGCTCGGCTGGCGCGGCGCTGCTCAGGCATCGCGTGAAAATAACTTGACCAATTATTCTATCTGTGGTCTAAAGACGGCATGCATGTCGCCGCCGCCATTCGGCAGATCAAGTCACGCTACCGTGCGCTCGCGCCGTTGATGGATGAACGCATGCGCCGGCAATGGGCGGCGACGGAAGCACAGACCTACGGTTGGGGCGGCTTGAGCGCAGTGAGTGATGCAACCGGCATGTCCCGCAACACGATTCGCCGTGGACTATTACGTCAACCTGGCTCTGAACTCGGTTCTGCAAGGCCAGCCCCAAGCCACACCATGACCAAAGACCAACTCGAACAAGAAACGCTGACCTGGCTGGCCGATGTGAGCTGTGCTGCACGCTCGATGAAGCCTTCGCGGTGGTGTCGGAGCGCGTGGTGGACATCGTTGACAAATACCCGCCTGATCTGCAGGGTGCTGCGGAGGCACTGGGCGGCCCCGGCTCACTGAAGGAGCAGCACCGCAAGCGCGACCCGGTGCGTCGCCACCACGCCCGCGCCGGCCAGCGCCTGACCCTGCAGCAGGTCTTCCTGGTAATTCGCCGCCACCGCAAGCTCGAGACCGGGAACTGCGGTGTATCGCAGCCGCCCCGTGTAGGCAAATTCCTCGGCAGTGGCTTCCGCGGATTTCTGGCGCCCGGCGCGGATATCCAGCGCGCCGCTACCCGTGGCAGCGGTCTCGAAACCGCTGTGTGCGCC
>CAVPQF010000034.1:0-16023 GCA_963707225.1 uncultured Gammaproteobacteria bacterium | reverse complement strand
GCAATCCGCCGCCAACCTTGCCCGCGCCACCGCCAGCGCCGCCAACGCCGCCCAAAATCTCAAGCGCGCCCAGAACCTGGAGAAGGAGAAGATCGCCTCGAGCAGCGATTTGGATCAGGCGGTCGCCGAAGCCGGGCAAACGCAGGCTGAGGTCAAGGCCGCGGAAGCGGCTGATGCCATCGCGCGCCTCAACCTGGAACGTTCCCGCGTGCGCGCCCCGTTCGACGGTGCCGTCGGCGTCATCGCCTGCAGCGATGGCGCCGGCGGGTTCAACGGAGCAGGGGCGAGCGCACGGAATGGCAGCCAAATGGCTGCAAATAGTCGCCCCAGGTGCCAGGGAAGGCCACCAAGTAATTGATTTTTAACAGGCTTTGATGCGGCGCTGCAACTTGTTATCCCTTGCCGGGTCGAGTTACGCTTCGTAATCTCCCGCGTCATTACGACACGCCCAGACCAGATGAGGATCACCATGAAGCATGTCCGAGGGTTAACCGTGCTGGCGAGCATTGCCCTGCTGCTTGGCGTGGCCAGCAGCCCGGCGATGGCGCGCAAGAGCGACGATGCCAAACCCAAGAAGGAAGTGCTGTATCCGAATGCGACCCGCGTCGAGCCGAAGCTCGACCTGACCAGCGAGAAGGATCAGAAGAACCTCAACGAAGGTCTGGACGCGGTCAACTCCGGCGACAAGGCCAAGGCCCAGCAGATGCTGCAGCCGATCATCGACGGCAGCAAGAGCAAGTACGCGCAGGCGCTGGCGCTGCAGGGCATGGCCAGCCTCCACTACAACGACGGCGACTACAAGGGCGCGATCAGTTCGCTGCAGCGCTCGCTGGCACTCGGCGTGATGCCGAACGACACCTACTTCCAGCTGATGTACATGCTGGCGCAGTTCCAGATGGCCGACGAGCAGTACCAGCCCGCGCTGGACACGATCGCCAAGTGGCGCGCCGAGGGCAAGAAGGAAACCGCCGATTCGTACGCGCTCCAGGGCAACGCCGAGTACCGGCTGGGCAAGTACCCGGAGGCGATCGCCTCGATCAACAAGGCCAAGTCGCTGACCGACAAGCCGCAGCCGACCTGGGACCAGATCCTGATGGCCAGCTATGCGGAATCCGGCCAGGACGAGAAGGCCGCCGAGCTGGCCAAGAACCAGCTCAACTCCAACCCGAGCGATCCGAACGCCCTCAACAACGCGGTCGCGGTACTGATGCAGGCGCACAAGTATCCGGAAGCGATCCAGATGATGGAAAAGGCTCGCGCCGACGGCAAGCTCAACAAGGACACGCAGTACGTGAACCTGGCCAAGCTGTACCTGATCACCGGCCAGGAAAGCTCCGACCCCGCGCCGAACGCGACCAAGGCCCAGCAGGTGATCGAGGAAGGCATGAGCAAGGGCGTGGTCAAGCCTGACGCGGAAACCTACGTGCTGCTGGGCCAGTCCGCCGAGATCGCGAACAACCTCGACAAGGCGATCGGCTACTACAACAAGGCGCAGCCGCTCGCCACCGATGGCGAGGCCGCGCTGCGCGCCGGCCGCCTGCTGCTGAGCGAGAACAAGTACAGCCAGGCCAAGGGCCTGATCCAGCAGGCGATCGGCAAGGGCGTGAAGCACAAGGGCACGGCGTACATGCTGCTGGCCGAGTCCGAGCGTGGCTTGAAGAACAAGCCAGCTGCGATCGACGCCATGAAGAAGGCCGCACAGGATCCGGAGACGGCGGCCAAGGCAAAGGATTGGCTGAAAAAGACCGGTGCTGGCTGACCAGCTGAAGCACCTGGCAAACCGCGGGGTGGATGGACGTCCATATCGTCTGCCCCGCGGTGCTATACAAATGCCATGTGCTGTTGTACCGTTGAAACCTTTCCCTAGCGTCTCCCCAGTGGCCAAGTTCCCTCCGGGTCCGTCCAGGCATCAGACGGTTTCGGGCCAAGCCCTGCGGCAACGTTCTCCTTCGGTTTGATCAGCTTCAGATAGTGACAGATGGCCTCAAGTAACGAAGAAATCGGGCGCGAGCCGTTTAGTTGGAAACGCACCTGGGCATTGGCAGTTGCCATCGGGCTGCATGCGTTTGCATTCCTGTTGATCGTGGCGCCGATGGCGCCGCCGAATCAGAACCACAAGGAAAAGGAACGCATCGTCCAGGTGAACTTCATCGAGCCGCCGCCGCCACCGCCGCCGCCACCGCCACCGCCGCCGGAGCCGCCGAAGCAGCCGCCGCCGAAGATCATCCAGCAGATCAAGCCGCCGTCGACTCCGCCACCGCCGACCCCGCCGCCACCGGTGGAAGAGGTTTCGGCGAATGCGACCCCGGCACCGCCGCCGGCACCGCCGGCTCCACCGGAGCCGCCTTCGGATATCACGGCCAGCTCGGATCTCAGCTACAACAGCCGTCTCCAGCCGAAGTATCCGCCGCAGGCGATCCGTCAGCGGCATGAAGGTACGGTGGTGCTGATGATCCTGGTGGGCGTGGATGGTTCGCCGAAGGACATCAAGGTCGACCGGTCCAGCGGTTATCACGAACTCGATCGTGCTGCCATGGATGCCGCACGTCGTTGGCGCTTCAATCCAACGATTCGAAATGGACAAAAAGTTGAAGGGTACGCACGCGTTCCGGTCAACTTCAATCTCAACCAGCTGTAACCAGGTTCGCCTGGTTTACAGTTACAGTTCACGCTTGACTTCCCTAGGGTAGCGTTATGTTCCTACAGACTCCTGCAACGACCGATGCCGCACAGGCCTTGGGTGGCAATACCAACGCCGAAGCCATGAAAGCCATGGGTTTTGGTGATTTGATCCACAACTTTGATCCGCTAGGCTGGGTCGTCTTCGTGACCCTGGTCGTGATGTCGTTCCTGTCGTGGTACTTCATCGTTGCCAACGGCATCCGCAACGCGACCGTGAAGGCCCGCGCCGACAAGGTCATCAACGGTTTCTGGGGCAACGGCTCCACCCAGGACGCGATCCGCGAACTGGAAGCCCAGCCGCGCAGCGAGCCGTTCTCCAAGATCGCGCTCGACGCCGCCTCGGCGGTGGCCCATCACCAGCAGGCCACGACGGCGGCTGGCACCACGGGTCGCCTGGCCGAATCGCTGAGCCGCTCGGAGTTCATCGATCGCGCCCTGCGTCAGGCCGTGGCTCGCGAGAGCATGCGTCTGGAAGGCGGCATGACCCTGCTCGCCACGGTCGGCTCCGCCGCGCCGTTCGTCGGTCTGCTCGGTACGGTGTGGGGCATCTATCATGCATTGATCAAGATTGCCGCTTCCGGCAACGCGTCGATGAACGCGGTGGCCGGTCCGGTGGGCGAGGCGCTGATCATGACCGCGTTCGGTCTGTTCTCCGCGATCCCGGCACTGTTCGCCTACAACTTCTTCAGCCGCTCGAATCGCGTGGTCTACGCCCGCTTCGATGAATTCGCACACGACCTGCACGACTTCTTTGCGACGGGTTCGCGCGTCGAAAGCCAGAAGTGAGGGATTGACCCATGGCGATTAGTTTAGGCGGTGACTCCGGCGGTCCGATGTCGGAAATCAACGTCACGCCGCTGGTCGACGTGATGCTGGTTTTGCTGATCATCTTCATGATCACCGCGCCGCTGATGTCCCACTCCATCACGATCGACCTGCCCACGGCGAATCCGAAGACCAAGGATGCGGAGCTGCCGGTGGCGCCGCTGGATCTGGCGGTCAAGCAGGACGGCAGCATGTACTTCAATGACCACCTGGTCACGGAAGCCGAGTTGCGGGCGCAGTTTGTGGTGAATGCACAGAAGTCGCCCCAGCCGGAGCTGCAGATCCGCGCGGACAAGAACACCGAGTTCAAGGTCGTGAAGAAGATCATCGGCGACGCCAAGGATTCGGGCATGGTGCATGTCGGCTTCATGACCACTGACGCGCCAAAGGGGTGACCTGAGATGTCTTTCACTGCCAAGACAAGCGGTCCGATGTCGGAGATCAACGTCACGCCGCTCGTCGACGTGATGCTGGTGCTGCTGATCATCTTCATGATCACGGCACCGGTGCTGGCGCACAAGATCCAGGTCGATCTGCCGCAGCCGAACCCGAACCCGACGCCGCCGACCACGCCGCTGGATCCGATCCACCTGAAGATCGACCCGGCCGGTGCGCTGTACTGGAACGATACGCCGGTCGACGAGCTGGGCCTGAAGGCGCAGCTCGCGGTAATCGCCCAGCAGAGCAACCAGCCGGAAATCCAGATCGCCGCAGACGATGCGGTGGCCTACCAGCACGTGGCACGGGTGCTGGCGGACGCGAAGAGCTACAACCTGGTCAAGATCGGTTTCACCGAGAACTTCTGATCTGACCTGGCGCTGCCACGGCAGCACGCAACATCAAGACCCCCGCCTGGTGCGGGGGTTTTTGTTTGTGCGGCGGGCGTGGCGGCGCAGTGGTCAGCGCAGGATCTGCAGGTAGTTGCGCACGGTGGTGGCCAAGCCCTCGTACAGCGCCTCGCCGATCAGGGCGTGGCCGATGGATACCTCGGCCAGGCCGGGAATCGCCGCCTTGAACGTGCCCAGGTTTGCCTGGCTGAGGTCGTGTCCCGCATTCACCGCCAGGCCGGCCTGTTGCGCGCGCCGCGCGGTGTCGGCGCACGTCGCCAGGGCTGCCGCGGGCTGGCCATCAGCGAACGCCTCGGCGTAGGGGCCGGTGTAGATCTCGATGCGCTGCACGCCGATCACCGCAGCCAGGTCGAAATCCTGGCTGCCGGCGTCGACGAACAGGCTGACCCGGCAACCGAGGTCGCACAGCTCGCCGACCAGCGGGCGCAGTTGCGCGATGTCGCGGCGCAGGTCGAAGCCGTGGTCGGAGGTGATCTGGCCATCGCTGTCCGGCACCAGGGTCACCTGGGTCGGGCGCACTTCGCGCGCCAGCGCGAGCAGGCCCGGGTAATCGCCGCGGGCGCCGGCGAACGGATTGCCTTCGATGTTGTACTCGACCCGTCCGCGCAGCATCGCCGCCAGCGCACGCACGTCGTGCGGCCGCACGTGGCGCATGTCCGGGCGCGGATGCACGGTGATGCCGCCGCAGCCGGCTTCGATGCAGGTCTGCGCGGCGCGGCAGATATCCGGTTCCCGGCCGCCGCGCGAATTGCGCAGCACGGCGATCTTGTTGAGGTTGACGCTGAGCAGGGTCATGGCGGACGGACGATCCCGGACGGTTGAAAGCGGTCGGCATGAAGGCCCCGGCTTGCGCCGGGCCGGTCGATGGACCGGAAACAGTGCGCCGATCAGGCCTCGCTGGCAAGCGTGCCGAGGCGGATCCGGCGCTCGCCGCCGCGCCATGCCAGCGTCGCGACCAGGCTGCTGTCGACGTCCAGCCGCTGCAACTGCCAGGCGCCGACGTCGTCGCCCTCCAGCCGCTGCAGCTGCAGCCGGTCGATGGCGCTGGCGATGCTGAGCCGGTTGAGACCGAACGCGATGCCGCGGCCCAGCGCCTTCAACACAGCTTCCTTGGCGGTCCACAATTCGAGGAAGGCGGCGCTGCGCTCGGTTTCCGGCAACGCGGCCAGGACCGCGGCCTCGTCGACGCTGAAATAGCGTTCGGCGATTTCCAGCGCGCGCGTGCGCGGACGCAGGCGTTCGAGATCGATCCCCGGCGCGATGTGCCGGCCCACCGCGATCAGCGCCTGCCCGTCGCTGTGCGACCAGTTGAAGCCGAGCGACGGATCGAGTCCGGCGGCGAGTGCCGGGCGGCCGTGTTCGCCATCGATCAACGCCACCCGTTCCGCGGCGATGCCGAGGTAGGCGGCCAGTACCGTGCGCAGCGGCGCCCGTCGGTGCGACGGCCGGTAGTCCAGCCGCCACACATGAATCTCGTCATCGCGCAGGTGCTCTGCTACGTTGGCAAGCGTCGGTACGTGTGCGGCGGTCATCCGTGCATGGTGCCGTCGGCACCGCCACGGCACAAGCGCGCGAACGGCGCGGGTGTGTCGGTGGTCGATCCGTCTGGCTGGGGAGAACGAGGCTTGATCCAGGGCTGGCTGCTGTTGCTGGTGTCGCTGCTGTACGTCGGGCTGCTGTTCGTGGTGGCCTACGCGGGCGACCGCCGGCCGCTGTATCCGCGTCAGCCGCGCCTGCGTCCGATCGTGTACAGCCTGGCGCTGGCGGTGTACTGCTCGTCGTGGACGTTCTACGGCGCGGTCGGCACGGCGGCGCGCGACGGCCTGGCCTACCTGCCGATCTACCTCGGGCCGATCCTGCTGTTCGTGTTCGGCTTCGGCCTGCTGCGCCGGCTGGTGCAGGTGGTGAGGCAGCGCAACATCACCTCGATCGCGGACTTCGTCGGCGCGCGCTTCGGCAAGTCGCACGGGCTGGCGGCGCTGGTGGCGGTGATCGCGGTGATCGCGGTGGTGCCGTACATCGCGCTGCAGTTCAAGGCCGTGGCGATGTCGTTCGGCGTGCTCGGCGGCATGAGGCACGGCATGATGACGGCCGGCGGCATCGACAGCGCGATGTGGTGCGCGGCGCTGCTGGCGGTGTTCGCGATCCTGTTCGGCACGCGCAGCATCGACGCCACCGAGCATCACCACGGCATGATGCTGGCGATCGCGCTGGAGTCCCTGATCAAGCTGCTGGCGTTCGTGGCGCTGGCCGGCTACGCGCTGTGGCAGGGGCCGGGGCTGGCCAGCACGGTGCAGTTGCCGGTCGCGCAGCTGAGCCATGGCCTGTCGCCGGGCTTCCTGGCGCAGACCATGCTGGCGTTCTGCGCCATGTTCTGCCTGCCGCGGCAGTTCCAGATCGGCATGGTCGAGTGCGAGGACGCCGGCGACCTCGCCCGCGCGCGCTGGATGGTGCCGCTGTACCTGGTCATCGTCAGCGTCGCGGTGCTGCCGATCGTGGCGGCCGGCGCGCACATGCCGCTGGTGCGCGATGGCGCCGCCGACGCGTGGGTGCTCACCCTGCCGATGGCGTACGGCGACCGTGGCATGGCGCTGCTGGCCTTCATCGGCGGCTTCTCGGCGGCGACCGGCATGGTGATCGTGGCCTCGGTGGCGCTGTCGACGATGATCAGCAACGACCTGGTGATGCCGGCGCTGCTGCGCATCCGCCGGCTGCGGCTGGAGCAGCGCAGCGACCTGTCGCAGCTGGTGCTCGGCGTGCGCCGGGTGGCGATCATCCTGCTGGCGGTGATGGCCTACGCCTACTACCGGGTCGCGGCGAATGCGGAGAATCTGGCCGCCACCGGCCTGCTCGCGTTCGCCGCGGTGGCGCAGTTCGCACCGGCGCTGATCGCCGCGCTGTACTGGCGCGGCGCCAGCCGCCGCGGCGTGATGGTGGGCCTGGTCGGCGGCTTCATGGTATGGCTGTACACCTTGCTGCTGCCGGCGCTGATCCGTTCCGACCAGTGGCTGCAGGCCGGGCCGTTCGGCTGGGACTGGCTGCGCCCGCAGGCGCTGTTCCACCTCAGCGGCTGGGAGCCGGTGATGCACGGCACGTTCTGGTCGCTGCTGGTCAACGTGGGCTGCCTGGTGTTCGTCTCGCTGCGCCTGCGGCCGAGCCTGGAGGAACGCCTGCACGCGGCGATGTTCATGGACGCCGATCCGGCCAGCCGCAGCGGCAGGGGCGACTGGCGCGGGCGCGTGGTGGTGGCCGACCTGCGCACCATCGCCGAGCGCATCGTGGGCGAGCGCAGCAGCGTGCGCGCCTTCGAGGACTACGGCCAGCGCCGCGGCAAGCCGCTGCTGCCCGGCGAGGCGGCTGATCGCGCCCTGATCCAGTACACCGAACGGCTGCTGGCCTCGGCGGTGGGCGCGGCCAACGCGCGGCGCATCCTGATCAGCGCGCTGTCCGGCAGCGGCCTGGACGTGGCCGAGTCGATGGCGCTGCTGGACGAGGCGTCGCAGGAGCTGCGCTTCAATCGCGAGCTGCTGTCCACCACGCTGGAAAATGTCTCGCAGGGGATCAGCGTGGTCGACGCGCAGATGCGCCTGGTGGCGTGGAACCGGCGCTACCTGGAGCTGTTCGACTACCCCGACGGCATGGTGCACGTGGGCGTGCCGGTGGCCGAGCTGATCCGCTGGAACGCCGAGCTGGGCGAGTGCGGCCCGGGCGAGGTGGACGGCCACGTGGCCAAGCGCATCGACTACATGCGCGCCGGCTCGTCGCACCTGTTCCAGCGCGTCCGCCCCGACGGCACGGTGATCGAGATGCGCGGCCGCGCGCTGCCCGGCGGCGGCTACGTCACCACCTACACCGACGTCACTGCGTACAAGCACGCCGAGCAGGCGCTGATCGAGGTGAACGAGACGCTGGAGCAGCGCGTCGAGCAGCGCACCGCCGAACTGTCCGAGGCGCTGGTCGCCACCGCGCAGGCGCGCCGTGCGGCGGAGACCGCGAACATCTCCAAGACCCGCTTCCTCGCCGCGGCCAGCCACGACCTGCTGCAGCCGCTGAACGCGGCGCGCCTGTTCACCTCGGCACTGCGCCAGCATCCCGGGCTGGATGCGGAGGCGAGCGGACTGGCCGAACGCATCGACGCCTCGTTCCGTGCCGCCGAAGACCTGCTCGATGCCTTGCTCGACACCTCGCGACTGGATGCCGGCAGCTACCGGCCGGAGGTGGGCGGCTTCGCACTGGCCGAGTTGTTCGATTCGCTGCAGGCGCAGTTCGCGGTGGTCGCCGAGCAGCGCGGGTTGCGCCTGCGCGTGGTGCCGACGCGGCTGGCGGTGCGCAGCGACCCGCAGCTGCTGCGCCGGATCCTGCAGAACTTCCTCTCCAACGCCTTGCGCTACACCAGCAAGGGCAGCGTGCTGCTGGGCGCACGCCGGATGGGCGCCGACGAGGTGCGCATCGAGGTGTGGGATTCCGGCCCCGGCATCGCAGCGGAGCAACGCGCGCGGATCTTCGACGAATTCCAGCGGCTGGACCAGCCTTCGCCCTGGGGCGAGAAAGGGCTAGGCCTGGGCCTGTCGATCTGCGACCGCCTGGCCGGCATCCTCGGCCACCGGCTCGACCTGCATTCGCAGGTCGAGCATGGCAGCTGCTTCGCGGTGACGGTGCCACGCAATGAGGCGGTGCCGGCGCGCCGCCAGCGGGTGCAGCGCGCCGGTCCGGACAAGCAATTGCCGTTGACCGTGCTGTGCCTGGACAACGACGCTGCCATCCTCGACGGCATGCGCGCCCTGCTCAGCCGCTGGGGCGTCGATTGCCGCCTCGCGCTGGATGTGGAACAGGCCCGCGGGGAGCTGGCGCGGGGACCGATCGATCTGATCCTGGCCGACTATCATCTGGCCGACGACGTCGATGGCTTGCAGGCGCTGCAGCAACTGCGCGGCGTGCTCGGCGAATTGCCGCCGGTGGCGATGATCACCGCCGACGGCAGCAGCGAGCTGAAGCAGAGGGCGCGGGCGCTCGGTTATCCGGTACTGCACAAGCCGGTGCGGCCGGCCGCGTTGCGTGCGCTGTTGACCGCCCTGCTGCGCCGCTAGCCGGAACTCAGCCTTCGCCGTCGGGCAGCGCCAGCAGGCTTTCCTGGTCGACCGCCAGCTGGCTGGCGAGCAGGGCGACCTGGGTGCGGTTGTTGACCCCGAGCTTGCGCATGATCGCAGTCATGTGCGCCTTCACGGTGGCCTCGGAGACGCCGAGTCCCCACGCGATCTGCTTGTTCAGCAGGCCTTCGGCGATCATCGTCATCACGCGGAACTGCTGCGGCGTCAGCGCGGCGATCTGCGCGGCGGCGGCGGCTTCGTCGGGCCGGAGGTCACCGGGGCTGCCGAGCAGGGCCGGCGGCAGCCAGACGTCGCCATCGAGCACGGCACGGATTGCCGCGACGATGCTTTCGCCCGAACTGGATTTCGGAATGTACGCCGAGGCGCCATGCGCCAGCGCGCGGCGCGCCACCTGCGCTTCCTCATGACCGGAAACGACGATGGTCGGCAGCCCCGGATACTGTCCGCGGATATGCGCCAGCGCGGAGTAGCCGCGCGCGCCGGGCATGTGCAGGTCGAGCAGCAGCAACTCGGCATCGGGGAACTGCTCGATCAGGCCGAGCAGCGCATGCACGCTGTCGGCGTTGTGCACGCGCGCCTGCGGCAACGCGGTCAGCACCGCGCGCTGCAGGGCGTCGCGGAACAGCGGATGGTCGTCGGCGATCAGGATATCGGGCATGGGCTTCCGGGGCGGGGAACGGAGGATGGGGAACGGGGAACGGGGGCGCGCCCGGCGGCTGGCCGGCTGCGCTTGCGGTCCACATCTGCCGCACCAGGCCGCGCCCACGACCAACCCGCACGTTCCCCGTTCCCCATTCCCCGTTCCCCGCTTCTCATTTGATCAGCCGCTCGTCGACCAGGTTCTTCACCACGCCGGGATCGGCCAGGGTGGTGATGTCGCCGAGCTGGTCGGGCTGGTTCTCGCCGATCTTGCGCAGGATGCGCCGCATGATCTTGCCCGAGCGGGTCTTCGGCAGGCCGGGCGCCCACTGCAGGTAATCCGGCGTGGCGATCGGGCCGATCTCCTTGCGCACCCAGGCGATCAGTTCCTTGCGCAACTCGTCGCTGCCGGTTTCGCCGGCAATCAGCGTGACATAGGCATAGATGCCCTGGCCCTTGATGTCGTGCGGGCAGCCGACCACGGCGGCCTCGGCCACCTTCGGGTGCGCCACCAGCGCGCTTTCCACCTCGGCGGTGCCCAGGCGGTGGCCGGAGACGTTGATCACGTCGTCGACGCGGCCGGTGATCCAGTAGTAGCCGTCCTCGTCGCGGCGCGCAGCCGTCGCCGGTGAAGTAGTTGCCGGGATAGGTGCTGAAGTAGGTCTCGATGAAGCGCTGGTGGTCGCCGTAGATGGTGCGCATCTGGCCCGGCCAGGAGTCGGTGATCAGCAGGTTGCCCTCGGCTGCGCCTTGTTGCACGGTGCCTTCGGCGTCGACGATCGCCGGCTTGACGCCGAAGAACGGCAAGGTGGCCGAGCCGGGCTTGGTGGCGATCGCGCCGGGCAGCGGCGAGATCATGATGCCGCCGGTCTCGGTCTGCCACCAGGTGTCGACGATCGGGCAGCGCTCGTCGCCGACCACGCGGTAGTACCACTCCCACGCTTCCGGGTTGATCGGCTCGCCGACCGAGCCGAGCAGGCGCAGCGACGCGCGCGAGGTCTTCTTCACCGGTTCCTCCCCTTCGCGCATCAGCGCACGGATCGCGGTGGGCGCGGTGTAGAAGATGCTGACCTTGTGCTTGTCGATCACCTGCCAGAAGCGGCTGTAGTCCGGGTAGTTCGGTACGCCCTCGAACATCACCGTGGTCGCGCCGTTCGCCAGCGGGCCGTACACCACGTAGCTGTGGCCGGTGACCCAGCCGACATCGGCGGTGCACCAGTAGACGTCGTCCTCGCGCAGGTCGAACACCAGTTCGTGCGTGTAGCTGGTGTAGACCAGGTAGCCGCCGGTGGTGTGCAGCACGCCCTTGGGCTTGCCCGTTGAGCCCGAGGTATACAGGATGAACAACGGATGCTCGGCCTCGACCGGCGTCGGCGCGCAGTCGGCCGACTGGCCGTCCATCAGCGTGTGGTAGTAGCGGTCGCGCGGCGACTGCATGGCCACCGCGCCGCCGGTGCGGCGCACCACGATCACGGTCTCCACGCTGTTGGTGCCCGGCCGCTCCAGCGCGGCGTCCACGTTGACCTTGAGCGGAATGCGCCTGCCGGCGCGCAGGCCCTCGTCGGCGGTAACCACCACCTTGGCCTGCGAGTCGGCAATGCGCCCGGCCAGCGAGTCGGGCGAGAAGCCGCCGAACACCACCGAATGGATCGCGCCGAGCCGGGCGCAGGCCAGCATCGCCACCGCGGCCTCGGGGATCATCGGCAGGTAGATCGCCACGCGGTCGCCCTTGGCCACGCCGAGGTGCTTCAGCGTGTTGGCGAACTTGCACACTTCGGCATGCAGCTCGCGGTAGGTGATCTTGCGCGACTCTTTCGGGTCGTCGCCTTCGAAGATGATCGCCACCTTGTCGCCGCGCCCGGCCAGCTGGCGGTCGAGGCAGTTGGCCGAGACGTTGAGCTCGCCGTCCTCGTACCAGCGGATGTGCAGGTCCTTCGGATCGAACGAGACATCCTTGATCTTCGTCGGTGGCTTGATCCAGTCCAGGCGCTGGCCGATGCGGCCCCAGAAGCCCTCCGGGTCGCTGACCGACTCGGCGTAAAGGCGTGTGTAGTCGTCGTGGCGCAGGCGCGCCGCGGCGGCAAACGAGGGGTCGACCGGATAGCGCTTGGACATGGCTGGGCTCCTGCTGGCTCGGCGTGGAAGATGGCGACAGGGATACCGCGGCAGGCGTCAGCGCCCGGCGGCGTGCGGGTTTCGAGTGTAGTCCGATCGATACGCAGGCGGCGGCGCGAAGCCGGCTCGACTTTGGTCGAAGTTCGACCAATGGCGAATAGTCGCCCGCGCTGCAGCATGGCCATGCTCGGTCCGTCATCGACCTCGGGGAGACGCACGCATGACCATGCGACACACCAACCGTTATTCCGCGCTTGCCCTGAGCATGGCTTGCGCCCTGATGCTCCCGTTGGCGGGCCATGCGCAGAGCGATACGCGCGAGCAGCAACTCGAACAGCGCGTGGCGCAGCTCGAGCAGCAGCTGAACGAATTGAAGGCGATGATCCAGGCGCAGAAAGCCGCGCCCGCAGCGCCGGCGGCACCCGCGCAGAATGTGGCGGCGGCTCCGGCCGCCGCGACGCCGGTGTTCAGCAGCGCCCCCGGCGTGTCGGTGGCGCTGCACGGGTTCGTCAGCGCCAGCGCGTTCAGCCAGAACAAGAGCTTCACCTACGGCAACGGCCAGAACGCGTTGTTCCCGATACCTGGCTCGAAGGGTTCGCTCTCCGGCGTCGACGTGCGCAACACGCGCTTCTGGCTCGACTTCAAGGGCGCCAAGTTCGCCGGCAACTGGAGCGGCGGCGGGCGCATCGAGATGGACTTCTTCGGCGGCTTCAACGGCACCGGTGCCTACAGCCAGCAGCAGCCGACGCCGCGCCTGCGCCAGGCCTACATGGACCTGACCAACCCCGAGAGCGGCACCACCGTGCGCATCGGCCAGCAATGGGACCTGATGTTCCCGATCGACAATTCGCCCACCTCGCTGGCGCACATCGCGTTCCCGCTGGGCTTCGGCTCCGGCTACGGCGGCTGGCGCTTCCCTGGCGTGGTGGTGATGCAGGACCTCAACCACGGCAGCACCGGCGCGCAATGGCGGCTCGACGTGGGCGTGTTCGAAGGCACCTGGAGCGGGCCCGGCAACAACGTCAACTACCTCACCGCCGGCAGCGCCGGCTTCCGCCCGCAGGTCGAGGCGCGCCTGCACGTGCAGGACAAGAACTGGCTGGCGTACTTCGCCGCGCACTACAGCAAGGTCGACCTGCGCGGCGTGGACGGCACCGCACCCACGCCGATCCGCTCCGACGTCAAGAGCGTGGGCTACGAGGTCGGCGGCCAGTGGAAACCCGGTCCGTGGACGTTCAAGGGGCTGGCCTACGCCGGCAACGGTCTCGGCGAAATCTTCGGCGCGATGTCGCAGTTCGGCGACATCAAGGAACGCGGCGGCTTCGTGCAGGCGGGCTACAGCTTCACGCCGAACTGGAGCCTGTACGCGTTCTACGCATACAGCAAACCCGATAGCGGCGACGTGATCACCTGGATGGGCAACGGCTCCACCGGGCTGCTGCGCAACCGCCAGACGGCGTTGAGCCTGCAGTACACCGCCGGTTCCTATGACCTCAGTGCCGAATGGATGCACGACAAGCTCGACTCCACCAGCAACGGCGTGGACCGCAAGACCACCAGCGGCAACCAGTTCAGCCTCAACGCGCTCTATCGCTTCTGAACTTCATGGCGGCGTACCGCGCGTACGCCGCCCGTTGAATACCCTCCCGTCGCGTCGGGAGGATGACGGGGTGCGGTCCGGTTCGAGGGACGATCCGCACCTCCCAACTTCTCCCCAGGGTTTCCGGGAGAGGCATCTCACTATCTCGGGAGGGGAAACATCATGGCCACAAATGCGATTGACGCGACCGGCGGCGGGGCCGGCGCCGCGCTCGACGTCAGCCACAAGCGGGTGATTCTGGCGTCCAGCCTGGGCACCGTGTTCGAGTGGTACGACTTCTACCTGTACGGCTCGCTCGCCGTGATCATCGGCCACCAGTTCTTCTCCGGGTTGAACGAGGCGAGCCAGCTGGTGTTCGCCCTGCTCGCGTTCGCCGCCGGCTTCGCGGTGCGCCCGTTCGGTGCGCTGGTGTTCGGCCGGGTCGGCGACCTGGTCGGGCGCAAGTACACGTTCCTGATCACCATCGTGATCATGGGCCTGTCGACCTTCTTCGTGGGTCTGCTGCCCAGTTACGGCTCGATCGGCATGGCGGCGCCGGTGATCCTGATCCTGCTGCGCATGCTGCAGGGCCTGGCGCTGGGCGGCGAGTACGGCGGCGCGGCCACCTACGTGGCCGAGCACGCGCCGAAGGGCAAGCGCGGCCTGTATACCAGTTTCATCCAGATCACCGCCACCTTCGGCCTGTTCCTGTCGCTGCTGGTGATCCTGGGCTGCAAGTGGATGCTCGGCGACAAGTTCAACGACTGGGGCTGGCGCATTCCGTTCCTGCTGTCGTCGTTGCTGCTGGCGGTGTCGGTATACATCCGCCTGCAGCTGGCCGAGTCGCCGGTGTTCAAGCAGATGAAGGAGGAGGGCAAGCAGTCGAAGGCGCCGCTGACCGAGTCGTTCGCGCGCTGGGGCAACCTCAGGCTGGTGATTCTGGCCCTGTTCGGCGCCACCGCCGGCCAGGCCGTGGTGTGGTACTGCGGCCAGTTCTACGCGATGTACTTCCTCGGCAGCACGCTGCGCATCGACGCCACCACCACCCAGCTGCTGATTGCCGCGGCACTGTTGATCGGCACGCCGTTCTTCGTGGTGTTCGGCTGGCTGTCCGACAAGATCGGCCGCAAGCCGGTGGTGCTGGCCGGCTGCCTGCTCGCCGCGCTGACCTACTTCCCGATCTTCAAGGGGCTCACCCACTACGGCAACCCGGGCGCGGAAGCGGCGCGTGCCACCGCACCGGTCACCGTGCTCGCCGACCCGGCCACCTGCCATCTGCAGATCAACCTCACCGGCACGCAGGTCTTCACCAGTTCCTGCGACGTGGCCAAGAGCTACCTGGCCAAGCGCGGCGTGCCGTACGACAACGTGGCGGCACCGGCCGGTTCGCTGGCGAAGGTGACCGTGGGCGGGGCCAGCCACGAGGCATTCGAGGGCAGCAACCTGAGCAAGGCGGAATTCACCGCGCAGGACAAGGCATTCACCACCAGCCTCGGGGCCTCGCTCGACCAGGCTGGCTACCCGACCAAGGCCGACCCGGCGCGTACCAACTACCCGATGCTGATCGTGCTGCTGACCTTGCTGGTGCTGTACGTCACCATGGTCTACGGCCCGATCGCGGCGTGGCTGGTGGAGATGTTCCCGACCAGGATCCGCTATACCTCGATGAGCCTGCCGTATCACATCGGCAACGGCTGGTTCGGCGGCTTCCTGCCTTCGGTGTCGTTCGGCATCGTGGCGCTCACCGGCAACATCTACTCCGGCCTGTGGTACCCGGTGGTGATTGCGATGATGACCTTTGTGGTCGGCCTGCTGTTCGTGCGCGAAACCAAGGACGTCGACCTCAGCGATTGAGTGCGGCCACCAGGGTACGGAAAACGCAGCGGCCCGTGCCGCTGCGTCCTTCCTTGGCCGCCGCGAACCGGGCGGATCGTCAGGCGCGCTTGATCAGGCCGATGAGCACCAGCAGCACGATCGCGCCGATCATCGCGTAGACGATGCTGGTGACGATCGGGCTGCCGAGGCTGAAGCTGATGCCCAGCGTCGGCAGCAGCCAGCCCGCAAGCACGGCGCCGATGATGCCGACCACGATATTGCCGAGCAGGCCGAAACCGAAACCGCGCACGATCAGGCCGGCCAGCCAGCCCGCGATCGCACCGATGAGCAGAAAGATGATCAAGCCGGTAGCAGTCATCATGGTCTCCTGATTCGGGTGGAAGATGGCGGG
>CAVPQF010000033.1:0-9418 GCA_963707225.1 uncultured Gammaproteobacteria bacterium | reverse complement strand
CCTGCATCGGCGACGGTGCCGGCTTGCTCAGGGTGAGGCGGAAGGTGAGCACGGTGGCGCCGCTGTCGCCTTCGTCGATCACGGCATCGGCCACCGACACGGCCAGGCCAAGGTCCGAACAGGTGCTGCCGGCGTTGTGCGGCACCGAGGGCGACTGCAGGGTGAAGTCCGCGGCGTTGTTGTCGGTGTCCTGCACCCGGCCGGCCGCGCCGCTGATGCGGGCATAGGACTGGTCGGCATTGGTCGAGCCCAGCGATGCCAGACGCGTGCCTTCGCCGTAGGCCGAGCCGTCGCTGAGGCCGACCTGGTCCAGCACCGTGCCACCGGCATCGGCAATCGCCATGCCGCCGGTGTCGGTGATGCCGGTCTTGTAGACCACATCGCCACTCACGCTGCCCGAGTAGCCGCTGCTGGCGCCGTTGGTCAGCAGCAGGTAGCAGCCGGGCGCGATCGACGTGCCGCCGGGCAGCGTCGCACGGGTACCCGTGGTGCCGGTCGCGTTCGAGGCGAGCAGGGCGTAGCCACCCACGTTGATGGACGAGCCCGAACCGTTGTGCAGCTCGACGAATTCGTCGTTGCCGCCGGACGGTCCGCGCACGCGGAAATTGCTGATCGTGAGATCGGCGGCCAGCGCAGGCAGCGCGGCCGCGAACAGGCACAGCGCCATCCCCATGGCGCGACGGAGACCAAGCATGATGAAACTCCCCTCGTTGGTTTGCAGCCCCGGAACCTAGCAATCGCGCATGACAGCGCGGTTGCATACCGTGATACCTGTCGGCGCAGGACATTGCGACCGCGCTATCAGTTTTTGAACAGGGGAAATATTCCTAGATGGCGTATCGTCTTTAGCGTCGGCGAACCCGGCACAATGGCGGGCCATCCTGAACATGAGCGGCTTGGGCCGGAGTGCGGGGAACATTCGCGTGGGTCCGGCGGGATGTGCTAACTATGGAGCTCACCGTTTCGCGATCGATCGCGTGACGGTACTGGCATGTATCGAGCGGGGTGGAGGATGTCGGCAGTGATTGAGCCGGCGGGCAGCGAGGCAGGCGCGGGCGTGGGTGATCGCGAGGCGGAAGTCTGCGCGTGGCTGGTTTCGCGCGGGCGCCTGAAAGACAGCGATCTCGGCCGCGCCCGCCGCCTGCACGAGGAATCGGCCGAGGGCACGCTGACCACCTTGATGGCGCGGCTCGGGCTGGTCTCCGAGCGCGACCTGGCCGAGGCCTGGGCCGATTTGCTGCAGGTGCCGCTGCTGTCCGCGCGCGATGCGCCGGAGCTGCCGCCGGCCGACCTCGACGTATCGCTGCGCTTCCTGAAACAGCAGCACGTGGTGCCGGTGCAGGATGACGTGCACGGCCTGGCGTTGATCGTGGCCGATCCGGCCGATCCGTATCCGCTGCAGGCGGTCGAACTGGCCGCCGGCCGGCCGGTGGCGTTGCGGGTGGGCCTGCGTTCGGAGATCGACGGCCTGATCGAACGCTATTACGGCAGCGGCCGCTCGGCGATGGGCACGATCGTGGAGAACCTCGACGGCAGCGCGGCGGAAGAGGACGACGTCGAGCACCTGCGCGATCTGGCCTCCGAGGCGCCGGTCATCCGGCTGGTGAACCTCATCCTGCAGCGCGCGGTGGAACAGCGCGCTTCGGACGTCCACATCGAGCCGTTCGAGAACCGCCTGAAGGTGCGCTACCGCATCGACGGCGTGCTGCATGAAGTGGAAGCTCCGCCGTCCTCGTCCACCGCCGCGGTGATCTCGCGCGTGAAGATCATGGCGCGGCTGAACATCGCCGAGCGCCGCCTGCCGCAGGACGGCCGCATCCAGTTGCGCGTGCAGGGCAAGGAGCTCGACCTGCGCGTGTCGACCGTGCCGACCAGCTTCGGCGAGTCGGTGGTGATGCGCATCCTCGACCGCGAATCGGTGGTGTTCGACTTCGCCTCGCTCGGCTTCACCGACAGCTTCCAGCAGCGCTTCGTCGACGTGCTGGAAAAGCCGCACGGCATCCTGCTGGTGACCGGCCCCACCGGCTCGGGCAAGACCACCACGCTGTACACCGCGCTGTCGCGGATCAACACCAACGACGTGAAGATCATCACCGTCGAGGACCCGGTCGAGTACCAGCTCGAAGGCATCAACCAGATCCAGGTGAAGCCGCAGATCGGGCTGGACTTCTCCGGCGCCTTGCGCTCGATCATGCGCCAGGACCCGGACGTGATCATGATCGGCGAGATGCGCGATCTGGAAACCTGCCGCATCGCGATCCAGTCCGCGCTCACCGGCCACCTGGTGCTGTCCACGCTGCACACCAACTCGGCGGCCGGCGGCATCACGCGCCTGCTCGACATGGGCGTGGAGGACTACCTGCTCGGCTCCACCATCAACGGCATCCTGGCGCAGCGGCTGGTGCGCCGGCTCGATCCGGAAACCGCGATTCCGTATGAAGCGCTGCCCGAGGTGATCGAGCAGTTCGAGCTGCACAAGTACACCGACGAGCGCCCGGTCCGCCTGTGGAAACCCGGCAGCAGCGCGGCCAATCCCACCGGCTATCGTGGACGCCGCGCGATCATGGAGTTCCTCACCATGAGCGATCCGCTGCGTCGCCAGGTGATGCAGCGCGCCAACGAAGGCGAGATCGAACGGCAGGCGCGTGCCGAAGGCATGCGCACGATGTACGAGGACGGCATCGCCAAGGCCGTCGCCGGCATTACCACGCTGGAAGAGGTACTGCGCGTGACGCAGGAAGGCTGAGGTGGCGCAGTTCCGTTACAAGGCGGTCAACGACGCCGGCGAGACGCTGCAGGGCCAGATGGAGGCTGCCAGCGTCGAGGAGGTGATCGGCCGCCTGCAGGACCAGGGCCACACGCCGCTGGAAGCCCTGCCGGCCGACGGTGCCGGTGGCGGCAGCGGCTTCGCCGCGCTGTTCAAGCGCGGTCCGTTCAGCGGTGACCAGCTGGCCCAGTTCACCCATCAGCTGGCAACCCTGCTCGGCGCCGGCCAGCCGCTGGACCGCGCGCTCGGCATCCTGCTCGAACTGCCCGAGGGCGAGCACGCGAAGAAGCTGGTCGAGCGCGTGCGCGATCGCGTGCGCGGCGGCAACAGCCTGTCGTCGGCGCTGGACGAGGAACATGGCGTGTTCCCCAAGCTGTACGTCAGCCTGGTGCGCGCCGGCGAGGCGGGCGGTTCGCTGGAAGAAACGCTGCGCCGGCTGGCCGACTACCTGGAGCGCGCGCAGCAGCTGCGCGGCAGCATCGTCAATGCGCTGATCTATCCGGCGTTCCTGCTGGTCGGCGTGCTCGGCTCGCTGGTACTGCTGCTGGCCTACGTGGTGCCGCAGTTCGTGCCGATCTTCGAGGACATGCAGGTGCCGATCCCGTGGATCACCGCCGCGGTGCTGGCGCTCGGCAACGCGCTGCAGGCGTGGTGGTGGCTGATCCTGCTGCTGCTCGGCGGCGGCGGGTTCGCCTGGCGCGCGCGGCTGCGCGATCCGGCGACGCGGCTGGCCTGGCACGCCCGCCTGCTGCAGCTGCGCCTGGTCGGCCCGCTGCTGCTGAAGGTGGAGACCGCGCGCATCGCGCGCACGCTGGGCACCTTGCTGAAGAACGGCGTACCGTTGCTGAGCGCGCTGACCATCGCGCGCCAGGTCACCGGCAACCGCGCGCTGGACGCGGCGCTGGATGCGGCGCACGAACAGGTCAAGGGCGGCGCCGGCCTGAGCCTGGCGCTGGGCCAGTCGAAACTGTTCCCGCGGCTGGCGATGCAGATGGTGCAGGTGGGCGAGGAAGCCGGCCAGCTCGACACCATGCTGCTGAAAGTCGCCGACACCTTCGAGCTCGAGTCCAGGCGCGCGATCGACCGCCTGCTGGCGTCGCTGGTGCCCGCGCTGACCATCGTGATGACCGTGCTGGTGGCGATCATCATGGCCGCGATCCTGCTGCCGCTGCTGAGCCTGACCAGCAATATCCAATAAGGTGATGGAGTGAAAATAATGACCTATTTTGCAAAGCGGGAACGGGGAACAGGGAACGGGGACCGTGAGAGCGCATCGTCAGCTCGACCTCTTTGCTCCGCGTGTACCTCCTTCGAGGCGCGTAGTGCAAGCCCGCGACGAGCTGGCCGTTCCCCGTTCCCCGTTCCCCGTTCCCTCAGTGTTTCACGCGCAAGCGGCTTCACCCTGCTGGAGATGCTCGCCGTGATCGTGCTGATCGGCATCATCGGCGCGGTGGTGGTGACCCAGGTCGGCAGGAACGTGGACAAGGGCAAGTACGGCGCCGGCAAGGCGCAGCTGATGACCTTGAGCCAGAAGATCGAGAACTACGCGCTGGACAACGGCGCGCCGCCGCAGCAGCTGGAAGGGCTGGCGGTGAAGCCGGCGAACGCGCCGAACTGGCAGGGCCCTTATGCGAAGGCGTCGGACCTGAAGGACCCGTGGGGCCACGCGTTCGGCTACCAGTATCCGGGCCAGAACGGCAGCTTCGACCTGATCTTCTACGGCCAGGACGGCAAGCCGGGCGGCGACGGCTACAGCAAGGACGTGGGTAACTGGCAGTAGGCATGTGAGAGTCTCGCGCGCCCACGGCTTCACCCTGCTGGAAATGCTGGCGGTGATCCTGTTGATCGGGATCGCGGCGGCAGCGGTGTCGGTCTCGGTGACCCAGGGCCTGGCCAGTGCCCGCGTGCGCGCGGCCAGCAGCGAGCTGGCCGGCGCGCTGCGCGCGACCCGTGCGCAGGCGATCGTGCGCGGCGAGGAACGGCATTTCGACGTGGACACCCGCGCCAACAGCTACGACGGCGCGAAGCGGCAGGGCGTGCGCCTGCCGAAAGGCCTGCGCGTGAGCATCACCAGCGCCAAGGAAGATCAGCCGAACGACCACACCGGGCGCATCCGCTTCTTCCCCGACGGCAGCTCCACCGGCGGGCGCATCACGCTGCAGAGCGGCCGGCGCGAGTGGCACGTCAACGTGTCGTGGCTGACCGGCGAAGTACGCGTGGTCGACACGGTGGCGGCGCGATGAACGGCGCGCGCCCGCAACGCGGCTTCAGCCTGCTCGAAGTGATCGCCGCGATCATGCTGCTGGCGATCGCGTTCACCGCGCTGATGAAGGTGGCCGGCGCCTCGATCAGCCTGACCCACAACGCGGCCGGGCACAGCGAAGCGGCGATGTGGGCGCGCAGCCTGCTCGACAGCGCGTTCGTGGGCGAGCCGGTCAGGCCGGGCAGCCGCTCCGGCCGTTTCAACCCGCAGTACCGCTGGCAACTCGACGTGACTCCATGGAACCAGGCCGGGCCGGCGCTGCCGGGCGCGCCATTGCAGCTGTATCAGCTGGATCTGGCCGTGTCGTGGGGGCCGCCGGCGCACCCGCGCTCGGCGCATTTCCGCACGTTGCGGCTGGGCGGGCCGGTGCTCGCCAACGATGCGCAGGCGTCCCCGTGAAGCGCGTCTCTGGCTTCACCCTGCTGGAAGTGCTGGCCGCGCTGGTGTTGCTGGCGTTGCTGCTGGTCGGGGTGTATTCGGGTATCCGCACCGCCACCCACAGCGTGCGCTCGGGCACCGCGGCGATCGAGCGGATCGACCAGGTGCGCTCGGCCCAGCAGTTCCTGCGCCGCGAACTGGCGCAAAGCCTGACCCAGCCGATCGGCCACACCGACCACGGCGAGCCGATCTATTTCGAGGGCAGCGCGCGCGAGATGCGTTACGTGGCGCCCTTGCCCGGTTATCTCGGCAAGCTGGGTCCGCAACTGCAGCGGCTGCAACTGGTCGACGACGGCCACGGCGGCCTGCGGCTGGAGCTGAGCCTGGCCCTGTTGCCGCCGGACGGCCAGCCGCCGCAGCCGCTGGGCGAGCCGCAGGTGCTGCTCGATCACATCAAGACCGGCAGCTTCCACTATCGCGGCGTCGACCGGCAGGGCGCGGCGCTGCCGTGGTCGCCGACGTGGGCCGATGGCCGCCTGCTGCCGCAGCTGGTGCGCGTCGAGCTGCAGGTGCCGGGCACGGTGGACTGGCCGCAACTGGACGTGCCGCTGCGGGTGAATCCGGCGCAGGCCGGCCTGCCGCAACTGGGCCTGCGCGGCGGGAGCCCGCGATGAAGCGTGGGTCGCTACGGTCACCGGCCAGCCAGCGCGGGGTCGCCCTGCTGCTGGTGCTGTGGGCGTGCACGCTGCTGGCGATCCTGCTCGGCGGCTACGCCGCGCTGGCGCGCACCGAAGGCCTGCAGGCGCACTACCAGTTCGCCCAGACCCAGGCGCATTACGCCGCCGAGGCCGGCCTGATGCGCGCCGTCTATGGTTTGCAGAATCCGCAGCAGAAACAGCGCTGGGTGGCCGATGGCCGTGCCTACACGTTCCGCTACGACGGCGCCACGGTCAGCGTGCGTGCGATCGACGAAGGCGGCAAGGTCGATCTCAACGCCGCCTCGCCCGAGGTGCTGCAGGGCCTGTTCCAGGCCGCCGGGCTGAAGCCGGAGCAGGCGCAGGCCCTGGCCGAGCGCGTGGTCGACTGGCGCAACCCGGTCGACCTCGAAGGGGAGGCCGCCAGCCAGCGTGCCGCCTACGTGGCGGACGGGCGCGACTACGGCCCGCGCCACGGCCCTTTCGCCAGCGTCGAGGAATTGCAGATGGTGCTGGGCATGACGCCGGCGCTGTACCGGCAGGTGGCGCCGGTGGTGACGATCTGGGCGGGCGGCGCCAGCCCGGACCCGAACACCGCGCCGCCGTTGGCGCTGGCCGCGATACCGGGGATGACGCCGGAGCAGCGCAAGCTGGTCGAGGTGGCCCGGCAGCGCAACGCGGACGATCCGCAGCTGGTCCTGAACAACGGAACGACGCATAGTATCCGGTCCGAGGCTACGCTGGCCGACGGCACGCGCGCGATCCTGCGCGCCACGGTTCGCCTGCAGGCGGGGCAGGTGCAACCGTATGGCGTGCTGCACTGGCAGGAGGGGGAGGCAGAATGAGTACGGCAACGCAGTCGCTGCGGCCGTGGGTGGATCGTGTACGCCGCGGCTGGCGTGCCTCGCCGTTGCCGGGATTCCTCGGCTGGTGGGGCGGCGAGCTGCGCGGCATGCTGCCGCCACGCTGGCGCGGCTGGTTCGGCAGCGGCGCGGACTGGCACCTGCTGCAGCACGCCGGCACGCAGTGGAGCCTGCGCCGCAGCGGCCACGGCGACGTGCTGGCGAGCTGGGACGACGGCGCCGACACGGCTGTCGATGGCGTGCCGCCGCTCGCGCCGAGCACCGCCTTGCAGCGCGTGGATCGCGAGGACCTGCGGCTGGCGCTGCTGCTGCCGCCCGCGGTGGTGCTGCGGCGCACGCTGGCGCTGCCGCTGGCCGCGCGTGACAACCTGCTGCAGGTAGCCGGTTTCGAGATGGACCGGCAGACCCCGTTCGGCGTGGCGCAGGTGTACTACGCCGTGCGCGAGCTGGGCACGCCGGCCGCGCCCGGCCGCTTCAACGCAGAGCTTGTGGTGGTCACCCGCGACACGCTGGACCCGTGGCTGGCGCGCCTGCGCGCGCAGGGCATCACGATCGACGCGGTGGACCTGGCGGCGGGCGACGGCCGCCTCGGCGTCAACCTGCTGCCGCCGGAGCAGGTGCCGCATCGCGCGCGCCCGCGGCGGCGGCTGAACCTGATCCTGGCCGCCGCGTGCGTGCTCCTGCTGGCCCTGGTGCTGGGCGAATGGCTGCACAACCGGCAGCTGGCGCTGGCGCAGATGCAGGCCGAGGTCGAGGCGATGCGCGGCGAGGCGCAGCAGGTGGCCGCGCTGCGCCAGCAGTTGCAGGACAACGCCGGTGCGGCCGGCTTCCTGGCCCAGCGCAAGAAGAACACGGTGGCCATGCTCAGCCTGCTGCAGGACGTCACCGCGCGCCTGCCGGACAGCGCGTGGCTGGAACGTTTCAGCGTCGACAACACCGGCCAGGTCGGCTTCCAGGGGCAGAGCCAGCAGGCGGCGAAGCTGCTCGATACACTGAAGGACTCGAAGCTGATCACCGACGCCAGCTTCCAGGGCAGCATCCAGCCCGACCCGACCACCGGCAAGGAGCGTTTCTACCTGACCGCCCGGGTGAACCAGCCGAAGCCGCCGGCGACCCCGGCAACCGGCGGGGCGGCGCCATGAAGATGGCCGCACTGAGCCCGCGCGACAGCCGCATCGCGGCGATCCTCCTGTTGCTGCTGGCGCTGACGCTGGCCTACTTCGTGCTGCTGCACTGGTGGTTCGTGGCGCCGCTGCAGCAGGTGCGCAGCGAGATGGCCGACCTGCGCGACACGCACAGCCGCTACGCCGCCGCGATCGCCGAGGAGCCGGCGCTGCAGCAGCGCCTCGCCGCGCTCGGCGCCGGCCAGGCCGCCAGCAGCGCGTTCCTCGCCGCCGACGATCCGAACACCGCCGCGGCAGACCTTATGCAACGCGTGGTCGACGTGGTCGCCGGCAACACCACGGGCGGGCGTTGCCTGGTGAGCCAGAAGATGCCGCTGCCGAACCCGCCGGCCACGGCCGGCGAGCCGTATCGCAAGGCCTCGGTGAGCATCAGCCTGAGCTGCGACGTCGAGCCGCTGGCGGCGGTGCTGCAGGCGCTGGAACAGGGCACGCCGTACCTGTTCGTCGACGACCTCAGCATCTACCGCAACCCGGTCGCCGCGCAGCAGGACAGCGCCGCACCGCTGGAGGTGCAGTTCACCCTGTCCGGCTACGTGCGCCCGGCGCGCAACGCACCGGTGCCGTCCAGTCGATCGCCCGATGCCGCCGAGGCCGCGCCATGAACGCCGCCAACCAGCGTCAGCTGACGCCCTTGCTGGTCGCGCTCGTGGTGCTGCTGGGCGCCGTGCTGCTGTTGCTGCTGGCCGGCATCGGCCGCGGCGCGCAGTGGGATGCGCCGCGATCGCTGGCGCCGCTGCCGGCGGCCGGCAATCCCGCCAACCTGCCGCAGCCCGTGCCGCTGCAGCAGTTCGCGCTGGTCTGGCAGAAGCCGTTGTTCAGTCCCGACCGCAAGCCGGTCGCGCGCGCCGCCGACGGCGGCAGCAACCTCGGCGATCTCGAGCTCACCGGCATCATCCTCACCCCCGGCCTGCGCATGGCCTTGCTGCACGACCGCAACGGCGACAAGCAGGTGCGCCTGCGCGAGGGCGAAGCCTTGCCCGACGGCAGCGTGAAGCTGGTCGAGCTGCGCCCGCGCTCGGCGTTGTTCGATTCGGCGGCGGGACGCACCGAACTGAAACTGCCGGCCGGCGCGCCGATCGATCAGCCGCGGACCGGGCCGGATGCGCGCGGTCAGCCGACCGGCGATGCGGCGATGCAGGTCGCGCCGGGCGATGCCGGCGCGCCAGCGGCCGACCGCAGCGGCTCCGGCCGCGCCACGATCGAGCCGACCCGTTCCGCCCCGGCGGCCGCGCCGCAGCCTGCCAGGGAATCGGCCGCCGAGCGGCTGC
>CAVPQF010000032.1:0-12644 GCA_963707225.1 uncultured Gammaproteobacteria bacterium | reverse complement strand
AGTCGGCGCGCACGCTGCCCGGCAACACCGCGTCGATCACGCGCGTGCCGCGGATGTCGTGCCAGCTCTGCGCCGCACCACCATCCAGCGTCCACGCCCCCCAGCTGCCGCCGGCGTATACGCCCAGATGCCGGCTCTTCACGTAAGCCGAGCTGCCCAGTGCATCCACCCGCAGCGAATCCTGGCCAATGCCGCCGGTGACGCCGGCGCGCAACCCGTCGCCCAGTGGCGCATCCACACCGAGCAGCACGCCGCTGCCATTGGACTGCAGCGTGGAGGCATTGCCGTCGCCGTCGGCATGGCCGGAGTGATCCCAGCCATGCAGCCAGATCGAGCCGGCGCTCTCGCCGAGAGCCCGCGCATCGTCCTGCGCCGTGCCCGTCCGCTCGACACGATCGTGCATCGCCACGCGCACGAAGCGGCTGTCCTGCAGCAGCGCCGCGCGGGTCGAGGCCAGTGATTCGCCCGACCACTGACCCAGCGCCCTGCGCGCGATGGCGGCGTCCTGGGTCACCAGTGCGTCGTAGAGCGGGCCACTGCCCTGATGCTGCACCGCGACGCCAGTGGCGCACTGGTTGGCGGTGGCCGCCACCGCGCAGAAGTCCACGTCGTTGCGTTGCAGGTTCAGCTGCACCGCGTTGCCCTGGTAGATCAGCATCGGGTTGAGGAAAGCCAGCGAACTGGTCACGCCGGCGAACTGGCCGTCGACCCCGCCGCCGGCGGTGAGGATGGTGTAGGTGGTGTTCGCCGCGTAACTGCCGTCCTGCGCCAGGTTCAGCACCGCGCCGCCTTGCAGCGTGGCGTGGCCGGTCACCGCGAGCAGGTCGCTGTGACCGGCCGCATCGGTTTCCACTTCGTACGCGGCGCCGCTGCGAATCGTCACGTTGCCGCTGGCCGACAGCGTGCCGATCGAATGCCCCGGCGCCAGCGTGCCGGCGAGGTCCAGGCTGCCCAGCGTACCGTTGCCGGACAGCCGCGTGCCGGCGCCCATGACCAGCGTGCCGCCCAGCGTGCCGTCCACCGCCAGGCCACCGGCATCGACCGTCGCCACGCCGGCGTAGGCATGGCTGTCGCCGCCGAGCGTCAGCGTACCGCCGCCGGTCTTGCCCAGGCTGCCGCTGCCGGACAGGCTGGCGGCATAGCTGCCGTCGCCGT
Organism: uncultured Gammaproteobacteria bacterium; assembly: GCA_963707225.1. Classification (GTDB taxonomy): domain Bacteria; phylum Pseudomonadota; class Gammaproteobacteria; order Xanthomonadales; family Rhodanobacteraceae; genus Rhodanobacter. The sequence goes on along the minus strand of CAVPQF010000032.1, from coordinate 11,489 downwards.
TCTGCGCAAACGCCAGCGCACCGTTGTCGACGATGTCGCCCTGCAGGCTGGCGCTGTCGCCGCGCAGCGTGCCGGCGGCGATCGTGGTGCCGCCGCTGTAGCTGTTGGCGCCGGTCAGCAGCAGCGTGCCGCTGCCCAGCTTGACCAGATGACCGTCGCCATCCAGCGCCTGCGCCACGGTGAAGGTGTTGCCGGCATCGGCGATATCGAAGCCGCCGCCGTTCGCGGTCATCGATAGGACTCGCGCGGTGCTGGTGAAGGCGGTGCCGCTGACCTGCAGCGCGCCGCCGTCGAGGACCAGCGCACCGCTGGCGGCGCCGAGGTTGGCCTCGCCGGCTACCGACAATTCGCCGCCGCCGATGGTGGTGCCGCCGGCATAGGTATTGTTGCCGGTGAGCACGAGGGTGCCGGCGTCGGCCTTGACCAGGCCGGCGCTGCCGGCGATGACGTTGCCGATCGTCGCCGTCCAGGCCGCGCCGGCGCTGCTGCCGTCGCCGACACGGATCACCGGTGCGGCACCGTTGCTGCCGACCAGGGTCAGCGTGTCGCCATCCAGCGTGTAGCCGTTGCTGACGAATTGCATGCCGCTGGCGCCGACCGCACCGGCACTGCCATCCACGCTGACCACGCCTGCGGTGCCGCCGAAGATCGCGAAGCCCGGCTGCGGCTGCATCGCTGCGGTAACGCTGCCGTTGGCGTCGGTCCAGTTCGGCGAGCCGGTCGTCCAGGTACCGTTGCCGCCGCCCATCCGGGCGCCATCGGCGAGACCGTTCGCGTTCCAGAAGTTCAGCGTCATCCCGGTGGTGTTGAGCAGATTGATCTGCTTCTGGCCGGTCAGGTTCTGCACGCTGTAGGTGCCTGCCGGCAGTGTGCCGAACACGATGCCGCCGTTGCTCTCGCTCAGCGTGCCGCCGTAGCTGAACAGGTTGTACACGCCCGCGCCAAAGCCGCCGGCGTCGGTGACGTTGAGCACCGCGCCATCCAGCGTGAGGTCGCCACCGACCTTGACGCTGTCGCCGGCACCGAAACTGTGGAAGTCCGCGCCCGGTGCGCCGAATTCAAAATCCAGCTGGCTGCCCTGCGCGAAGACCGCATTGCCGCCCACGCTCAACGTGCCGATCGAATGGCCCGGCGCGAGGTGTGCCGACGACTGCACGTCGAGATCGCCGCCGATGCTGCCGTGGCCGCCCAGGGTGGCACCGCCGTCCACCTGCACCGTGCCGGCGATCGCCGCCGTCGCGTGCGCGGCATCGCCCACGATCAGCGTGCCGGCCTGTACGTCGGTCAGGCCGGTGTAGGTACTGGTGCCGTTGAGGATCAGCGTGCCGGCACCATCCTTGGTCAGCACGCCGCTGCCCGAGACTACGCCGGCATAGCTGCCGTCGCCGCTCTGCGCAAACACCAGCGCGGCATTGTCGACGATGTCGCCCTGCAGGCTGGCGCTGTCGCCGCGCAGCGTGCCGGCGGTGATCGTGGTGCCGCCGCTGTAGCTGTTGCTGCCGCTGAGGGTCAGTACGCCCGTGCCGTCCTTGAGCAGACGGCCGCTGCCGGAAATCGCGCCGGCGTAGTCCACCGCGTCGCTGCGGTTGAACGCCAGCACGCCGTTGTCGATCACCGCTGCACTGCCAAGCGAGCCATTGGTGCCGCCGGCACCGACCTGCAAGGTGCCGGCATCGATCGTCGTTGTGCCGAGGTATGTGTTGGCTCCGGTGAGGATCAGCGTACCGCCGCCGCTCTTGGCCAGCGTGCCGCTACCGGAGATGGTGCCGGCATAGCTGCCGTCACCGGCCTGCTCGAACACCAGCGCACCGTTGTCCACGACGTTGCCCACCAGGCTGACGCTGTCGCCGCGCAGCGTGCCGGCGGTGATCGTGGTGCCGCCGCTGTAGCTGTTGCTGCCGCTGAGGGTCAGTACGCCGGTGCCGTCCTTGAGCAGACGGCCGCTGCCGGAAATCGCGCCGGCGTAGTCCACCGCGTCGCTGCGGTTGAACGCCAGCACGCCGTTGTCGATCACCGCTGCACTGCCAAGCGAGCCGTTGGTGCCGCCGGCACCGACCTGCAAGGTGCCGGCATCGATCGTCGTTGTGCCGAGGTATGTGTTGGCTCCGGTGAGAATCAGCGTACCGACACCGCTCTTGGCCAGCGTGCCGCTACCGGAGATGGTGCCGGCATAGCTGCCGTTGCCGGCCTGGTCGAACACCAGCGCACCGTTGTCGACGATGTCGCCCTGCAGGCTGACGCTGTCGCCGCGCAGCGTGCCGGCGGTGATCGTGGTGCCGCCGCTGTAGCTGTTGCTGCCGCTGAGGGTCAGTACGCCGGTGCCGTCCTTGAGCAGACGGCCGCTGCCGGAAATCGCGCCGGCGTAGTCCACCGCGTCGCTGCGGTTGAACGCCAGCACGCCGTTGTCGATCACCGCTGCACTGCCAAGCGAGCCATTGGTGCCGCCGGCACCGACCTGCAAGGTGCCGGCATCGATCGTCGTTGTGCCGAGGTATGTGTTGGCTCCGGTGAGGATCAGCGTACCGCCGCCGCTCTTGGCCAGTGTGCCGCTACCGGAGATGGTGCCGGCATAGCTGCCGTTGCCGGCCTGGTCGAACACCAGCGCGGCGTTGTCCACGACGTTGCCCACCAGGCTGGCGCTGTCGCCTGCCAGGGTGCCGGCGCCGATCGTCCAGTTTTGGCCGGTGCTGCCGCTGCCGTCCAGCGTCCAGGTCGAGGCACCGCTCTTCTGGTAGCTGGCGAAGCCGGTGATGGTGCCGATATCGACCGCGTTGCCGCCGGGCGCATTGACGTCGCCACCCAGGATGAGGCTGTCGCCGCCGGCACCAGTTCCACTCATGCTGAGCACGTTGCCGGTGATGGCGGAGCCGGCGCGAAGCAGCAGCGTGTTGCCGCCGCCATAAAGCAGGATCGCACCGGCTTGTACGCCACTGCTGCTGGCATGCCCGCCGACGATACTGCCGCTGTTGTCGATACTGGTGGCGCCGCTGGCCACGATCGCCGCCGCGCCGGCACTGCCGTCCTGTCCGTTGCCACCCACGATCGAGCCACCGACACGATTGACGATGGTCACCGCGTTGGCGCCGATCGCGGAACCGGCGCTGAGGCCGCCGGTGCCGGCGATGCTGCCGCTGTTGTCGATACTGACTCCGGCGCTGGCGTTGATCGCCACACCGCCGGTGGTGCTGATGTCGCTGAGCCCGCCGTTGTCGCCGAGGATCGACGCGCCGGCCTGGTTGACGATGCTGACGTTGCCGCTGGCGTTGATGCCCATACCGCCGATGTTGCCGCTGCCGGGTGTGCCGCCGTAACCCCCCTCGATCACGCCGCCAGCCACGTTGGTGATGCTGGCCTGCTCGCCGCTGCCAGCGCTGATGCCGATGCCGATGCCACCATGGCCACCGCCGAAGTTGGTGCCGCCCTTGCCGCCCCCGATCAGTGCGCTGTTGCTGATCGCCACGTTGCCCGTGGCAGCGATCCCCTGTCCGCCGGTGCCGTTGCCGTTGTTGCCGCCGGTGGCATAGCCGCCGATGCCGCCAAGGATGCTGCCGGCATTGCCGATATGGATGGTCTGCGCGCCGACGGTCGTGGCGACGATGCCGTCGCCGCCGATGTTGCTGTTGCCCAGAGTATTGCCACCGGCGATGCTGCCGCCGACCTGGTTGGTGATGTGCGTGCCGTTGCCGGCGAGGATGCCGGCACCGCTGAGGCCGTTGTCGGTGTTGCCGCCGCCGACGATGCTGCCGCGGTTGAAGACCATGTTGCCGTCGCTGTCCAGGTCGACGCCGGCACCGGCGTCGCCGTTGCCCCCGACGAAGGTGCCGGGACCGCCGCCGCCGCCGCCGGATCCGCCGACGATGGCGCCGGTGTTGGTGAGCACGCTGGCGCCGCCGAGCAGCAGGATGCCGTCACCGCCGCCGCCGCCGCCGCCGCTCCATTGCCCGGTGGCACCGTTGCCGCCATTGCCACCGCTGATACTGCCTGCATTGCCGATGGCGGCGGCATTCGCCAGCGCAACCAGGCCGGCACCGCCACCACCGCCACCGCCGCCGATGCGATCGCCGTTGCCGCCACCGCCGCCATTGCCGCCGCGGATGCTCAGGCCGGCACCGAGGCTGAGGGTCGTGTCCGAGGAATACACGCCATCGCCACCGCCGCCGCCGCCGCCGCTCATGAAGCTGGTGCCGGGATCGACCTGGCCATCGACGCCGTCGCCACCGGCCACCGAGCTGCCGCCGATGCTGGTGGCCCCGACGATGCCGCCGGCACCACCGGCACTGATGGCCGAGCCGCCATGGCCGCCGTCACCGCCGTTGCCACCACTGCCGGCCGATCCGGGCAAACCGGCACCACCCTGTCCGCCCGTGCCATTGCCGGCGCCGCCGCTGCCGGCATAGCTGCCGCCACCGGCGCCGCCGCTGCCCCCCGCGCTGGCGCCCTGGGCTGCCCAGGCGGCGAGGGGCAGCATGCCGGCCATGCCCAGTGCCACGGCACAGGCCAATGCAAGTGGTCGATGGCGCGGGGTGCGGGCGGCCGCAACCATGCCGGCGCCTCCGTCATGCGATGAACGGGCAAGCTCCGAGGCCACTTGCGGCTGGCGCAGCGAGCGGTTCCAGGCCAGGCGATAGATGCGGTTCATGCTCAACTCCCTGATGTCGATGTGTGCGTTGACTGGTGGCCATGGTCCGGCCGCGCAATGGCCAGCCCGCGGCAAGACGGACGGTCGGATGATGCGGATCGGATCGCCGGTCACGACCCTGGGTGACCGGCATGGGACTTGCGTAGTGTGCCGAATGCATCCGCCGGGCATTTGATCGGGATTGCTGCCCGCGCCGCGTTCAACGCAGGTGGATCATCACCGTGATCGACTGCTCGCCGCCGGCATGTTTCCACGGCGGCGACTCGTAGCGTTCCAGCGCAGGCGACAGGCCGAAACGCTCGCCATGCTTGTGCATCCATACCGGGCTGATCGCAAAGTAGGCCGGGAACACCTCGTGGTAGGGCCCGCGATGGCGCAAGGTGGCATAACGCCCGGCATGGGCGACATGGCGCGTCAGCGGCGGCGGCAACGGATCGGGCAGCCCCGGATCGCGCACGGCGCAGTGATAGCGGATCAGGCCGTCCGGCGTGATCTGCGGGTTGTCGACGATCCGCGCGTAGGCCTGCAACCCATCCAGCGCGATGCCGAGACCCTGCAGGATTTCGGCAAAACGCAACCAGTAACTTTCGGCGGCGGCGTAGCTGCCGTAGAAGCGCATGCCGACCAGGGGCAGTACCTCGCATGTATCGACGCGCACCCGCTTCGCCCGCGCATGGTCGTCGTCGGAAACGTGGATGACCGCCTGCCGCGCCTGCTCGCGATAGCGCGTCGGCGCCACGCCGAACTGGCGGCGGAACGCATGGTTGAACGCCGCCAGGCTGCCGTAGCCGACGGTGGCGGCGATGTCCTGTATCGAGTCGGGCGAGGACAGCAGATGGATCGCCGCGGCATCCAGTCGCTCGCGCCGCATGAAGCCGCCGATCGTCTCACCCATCGCTTCGGCGAACAGGCGATGCAGATGGAACGGGCTGACTCCCGTCTGCGCCGCCAGCCCGGCCAGCGGGTGCGCGACGGCATGGTCGCGCTCGACATGCCCGATCACCGCCAGTACGCGCGGGTCGGTGATCAGGGTGGGCGGAAAATGCCGGCGTACGTGGCCGATCCGTGGACCGGCCGGCGGTGTTTCGAAGCGCAGCGGATCGTGGGCTGTCTCCGGCTCGGGCGCTTCGATCACGCCGTCCTCCAAGTCAAAAGAGAAATTGCATTTCCTGCTGCAGAACATGAATCTACACCCTCGCGACGATGCGTGAACTGCGTCGCGTCGCGAGACCACCCGGCCTCAGGACAGCGTGGGCGAGTGAATGACCGCGGCACGCCCGCTGGCGAGCAGGCGGCCGCGATGCTCGATGCGGAACGCATACTGCGCGCCGACGCCGTCGGCGTAAAGGCATTCGGCGTGGACGTCCAGACGGTCGTCGAGCCGGTCGACGTATTCCTCGTGCAACTGCACGTCGCGCAGGCTGACCAGCATGCCGGGGCGTACCGTCTCGCTGCCGCGCGCGCGCGCCAGCAGCGCGCCGTGCAGCGCCATCGCCTGCGCGCCGTATTCGGCCAGGTGCACGGCGTGCAATCCGTGCGGGCCGCGCAGCGGGTTGTCGGCGCGCGCGTGGCCCGCGCTGATCGCGTGGATGCTGCGCTCGTCCCACGCCAGCACCGCATCGAGCAGGCACATCGTGCCCGCGTGCGGGATCAGGTGCGCCCAGTCAGTCCTGTCGAGCATGCGGCGCCATCAGGATCGACAGGCAGAAGTGGAACGCCACGCCCAGGCTCACCGTGAGGCCTATCGCGCGCAGCACGGGAATCGTCGCCCACGCCAACATGCCGAACACCAGCAGCGCGGACAGCACGCAGACGAGGGTGGCGTGCAGGGTGCGCCGCTGCTCGGCGGCGTCGCCGGTGTCGCGCTCGAAGAACAGCGCGTAGTGCAGGCCGAGGCCGCCGGCGAGGATCAGCGCGACCAGGTGGAACAGCGAGATCTCGACGCCGGCCACGCGTTCCACCGCCAGCACCAGGAACGTCGCGAGGGTCATCGGCGCCAGCACGTGCCAGGCGCGGCGCAGGCTGCGCAGGGCGAACGTGATGGTCAGCACCAGCAAGATCGCGGCGCCCAGCAAGGCCTGCAGGATGCGCGTGCGGTAGTCGATCACCAGCGATTCCGAGGCCGCCTTGAGATCGAGCAGGCGCACCGCGCCGTGCGTGTTCTCGCCCAGCGCCTGCAGCGCGGCCGCGTCGTGCACGCCGCTGACCGTGCCCAGGCCCAGCCAGTGGCCGTCACGCTCCATCAGCATCGCCGCGAGGCGCTGGCCCAGCGGCGTCTGCGCGTAACGCTGCGGCGTCAGCGGCGGCAGCTGGCGTGCGGCTTCCACATCGTCGACGAACGGCCGGAACAGGTCGGCGCGGAACGGCAGGCCTTGCAGCGCCTGGTCCAGTGCATGCTGCAGCGTGGCGCGGTCGGGCAGCTTCTGCTGGCGCTCGCGCTGCAACGCCAGCGTCGGCAGGTAGCGTGACGGCAGTTCCAGCGCATCGGCCGCGTGGTGCGCCAGCAGTGCATCGACGCGCGGCTGCAGCTTCTCCGACAACGCCAGCACGTCCTGCTCGGTCGGCGCCTGCAGCACCAGCAGGTAGCGCACGTCGGGCGCGCCGAGCGCCTCGCGCAGGCGCGCGTCGTGCTGCAGCAGGCCTTGCGGCAGCGGCGTCAGCGCGGCGAGGTTGTTTTGCCAGAACGGCGCGGGGGCGAGCGCCAGCATCGGCACGATCGCCACGGCGACCGCGACGGGAATCCAGCGCGGTCGCGGCAGCCGGTCGACGACGTCGCGCGCGCGCGCCAGCCAGCGCATGTCGGCCACGTCGCGCACGCGCCGCGGCAGCAGGTACGGCAGCAGGTAGCGCGTGCTGAAGCCGGCCACCAGCAGGCCGACGATGGTGAATACGGCAAGCTGCTTCAGGCCGTTCACGCCGGAGGCGTAGAACGCCAGGTAGGCGATGCAGGCCGAGGCGATCGCGGTCAGCAGCAGCGGCCACAATGCGCGCACGCTGTGCACCGCGTCCTCGCCGGCGCGGCGGTGGCTGAGCAGGCGGATCGGGTACTCCTGCGCCACGCCGAGCAGGGTGAAGCCGAACGCCAGGGTGATCCCGTGCACCTCGCTGAATGCCACGGTCAACGCGGCGATGCCGGCCAGCGCGGCGCTGGCGATCGGCAGCGCCGACAGCAGCAGCGAGCTGAAGCTGCGATACGCCAGCAGCAGCAGCGCGATGAAACCCACGGTGGAAATGCGCCCGATCCAGTCGGCCTGGTGCCGCGTCTGCGCGCCGACCACCACGCTGAAATAGCCCGGGCCGCTCAGTTCGAGCTTCGCGCCGGCGTGGCCGGGCAATGCATCGAAAGCCTGCCGGATGCCGTCGATCGCCTGCTGCTGCGCGCCCGGGTCGAAACCCGCGGCGACCGTCTGTACCAGCAGCAGGGCTTCGCCCTGCGGCGAGAACCACACGCCCTCGCGCAGTTCCGGCGACTTCGCCGGCACCCATCGTTCGGCCAGCTTCAGCACCTCCAGCGTGGGGTCGCGCGGCAACAGGCCTTTCAGCAGACTGGCGGCGGGTGAGGACAAGTCATCCAGCCGCTGCTGCAACTGGTCGGCCAGATACGCCTCGTCCAGCGGCTGCGCGTCCAGCGTGGGCGACAGCAGGTAGCGGTACGGCAGCAGGCTGGCATCCAGCGCGCCGAGATCGAAACTGCCGTTGAGCACCTGGCTGTAGCGCCTGTCGTTCTTCAGCGCCGCGGCGAGGCCCTGGCTCAGCGCGGCCAGTTGCGCGTCGGGCTGGCCAGAGATGGACAACAGCAGCAGGCGCGAACCCGGCCCTTCGCCGACCTGCTCCATCAGCAGGCGCTGGTCCGGCGTGGTCGGTGCGGGCATGAAGCTGCGCAGGTCGGTGCTGACGTGCAGGCGCTGGCTGACCATCCAGCCGAGCCCGGCCAGCGCCAGCAGCCATCCGCCCAGCAATGCCGCACGTGCGCCCCGACGCATGTTCAGGGTGCGCCCTGGCACAGCGCCTGCAGCGCCTCGCGGGTGGGTTCGGCCGGCATCCGTGCGGCCAGCGGGCCGAGCAGGTCGACCGCGAGATCGCCGTCGGTTTCCTGCATGTGCATGCAGCGCGAGGCCTTCGCGTAGCCGTCGATGCGGATGCTGGCAACGGTCTTCGCCACGCGGGCGTCGCGCGGCATCAGGGTCAGCGTCCACGCGCCGCCGGCGTCGCCATCCTGGCGGATCTCGAAGGCCTGCTGCAAGCGTGCGGCGTCGCCGCTGAGCAAGGCCACGAAGCTGTCCAGCAACACCTGCAATTGCGGCGCACGCTTCAGCGAAAAGTGCCGCGGACTCTTGCCGGCGCGCTGCTGGGTCACCTCGCCGTCGGCGATGGTCGACGTTTCCTGCTGCGGACGGTCGACGCGCCGCTGCAGGCGGTCGCCGCCGAGCCACGACAATTCGCCGGAGACCACCAGCGGCCGATCGAGCACCTGCAGGAACCGCGCCTCGGCGAAGGCGGTGTGCGCGGGCGCGGGCTGACCCAGGGCCGCGATCAGCACCGGCGCGGATGACGCCGCCGGTGCCGGCTCAGACGCCGATGCGCTCGCCCACAGCGGCATCAGCAGGCCCATCAGCCACCGGCGCGTCTTGCCAGAAATCATAGAAGTTGAACCAGTTGTAGGGAGCGACATGGATGTAGTGTTCCAGCCGTTGCGCGTAGCGGGCAATCAACGCATCCAGCGCCGGGCCGCGATCCTGCCGCGGAATCTGCACCCGGTCGCTGAACGGCTCGAAGACCAGCTTGTAGCGGTTGCCGCCCAGGTACAGCCCGAAGCACAGTACCACCGGCACCTGCAGCGTATGCGCCAGCAGCCACGGGCTGATCGGGAACGGCGCGGAGGAGCCGAGGAAGGCGGTGCGCCGCAACACCTCGTGGCCGCGGCCGCGGTCGGCCAGCATCGCCACCAGCGCGCCGTCGTGGCAGGCCTCGGCCATCGCCAGCGCAATCGTGGTGCCGTCCTGCGCCGCGTCGATCACGCAGGCACCCACGTCCGGCGCCAGCGCTTCGAGCAGTTCGGTCATCGCCGGGGTCTTCTGCTTGTCCAGCACCACGCGCAGCGGCATGTCCGGCCGGCGCGCGCCGATCGCGCGCAGCGCCTCGAAGCTGCCCTGGTGCGAGCCGAACAGCAGCACGCCGCGGCCCTGCGCAACGCGCTGGTCGAGCAGGTCCAGGCCCTCGGTCTCGATCCGGAACGGTCTTTCGCCATGCGCGAGCAGGAAGATCCGGTCCAGGATCGTCGCGGCAAAGCAGTGGATGTGCTTCAGCACCTGCCACGCCGTGGCCGGCCGGCCGAACGCACGCTTCAGGTATCGCCGCGAGGCCTGCCGTTCCGGCCCGCGGCGCAGGAAGAAGTACAGCGGCAGCGCCGCTGTACTTCTTCCTGCGCCGCGGGCCGGAACGGCAGGCCTCGCGGCGATACCTGAAGCGTGCGTTCGGCCGGCCGGCCACGGCGTGGCAGGTGCTGAAGCACATCCACTGCTTTGCCGCGACGATCCTGGACCGGATCTTCCTGCTCGCGCATGGCGAAAGACCGTTCCGGATCGAGACCGAGGGCCTGGACCTGCTCAACCAGCGCGTCGCGCAGGGCCGCGGCGTGCTGCTGTTCGGCTCGCACCAGGGCAGCTTCGAGGCGCTGCGCGCGATCGGCGCGCGCCGGCCGGACATGCCGCTGCGCGTGGTGCTGGACAAGCAGAAGACCCCGGCGATGACCGAACTGCTCGAAGCGCTGGCGCCGGACGTGGGTGCCTGCGTGATCGACGCGGCGCAGGACGGCACCACGATTGCGCTGGCGATGGCCGAGGCCTGCCACGACGGCGCGCTGGTGGCGATGCTGGCCGACCGCGGCCGCGGCCACGAGGTGTTGCGGCGCACCGCCTTCCTCGGCTCCTCCGCGCCGTTCCCGATCAGCCCGTGGCTGCTGGCGCATACGCTGCAGGTGCCGGTGGTACTGTGCTTCGGGCTGTACCTGGGCGGCAACCGCTACAAGCTGGTCTTCGAGCCGTTCAGCGACCGGGTGCAGATTCCGCGGCAGGATCGCGGCCCGGCGCTGGATGCGTTGATTGCCCGCTACGCGCAACGGCTGGAACACTACATCCATGTCGCTCCCTACAACTGGTTCAACTTCTATGATTTCTGGCAAGACGCGCCGGTGGCTGATGGGCCTGCTGATGCCGCTGTGGGCGAGCGCATCGGCGTCTGAGCCGGCACCGGCGGCGTCATCCGCGCCGGTGCTGATCGCGGCCCTGGGTCAGCCCGCGCCCGCGCACACCGCCTTCGCCGAGGCGCGGTTCCTGCAGGTGCTCGATCGGCCGCTGGTGGTCTCCGGCGAATTGTCGTGGCTCGGCGGCGACCGCCTGCAGCGGCGCGTCGACCGTCCGCGGCAGGAAACGTCGACCATCGCCGACGGCGAGGTGACCCAGCAGCGCGCCGGCCCGAGTCCGCGGCACTTTTCGCTGAAGCGTGCGCCGCAATTGCAGGTGTTGCTGGACAGCTTCGTGGCCTTGCTCAGCGGCGACGCCGCACGCTTGCAGCAGGCCTTCGAGATCCGCCAGCTGGCGACGCCGGCGGCGCGTGGACGCTGACCCTGATGCCGCGCGACGCCCGCGTGGCGAAGACCGTTGCCAGCATCCGCATCGACGGCTACGCGAAGGCCTCGCGCTGCATGCACATGCAGGAAACCGACGGCGATCTCGCGGTCGACCTGCTCGGCCCGCTGGCCGCGCGGATGCCGGCCGAACCCACCCGCGAGGCGCTGCAGGCGCTGTGCCAGGGCGCACCCTGAACATGCGTCGGGGCGCACGTGCGGCAT
>CAVPQF010000031.1:0-33397 GCA_963707225.1 uncultured Gammaproteobacteria bacterium | reverse complement strand
CGCAGGCGACACATTCCCGTTGGGCGCCTCCGCCAGACAGGACGTGTTCACCACGCTCGACAACATCATCAACACGCTGCGCCAGCCCAACGGCGGCGGTGTGGACATGCAGAACGGCATCAACACGCAGTTCGCGAATCTCGACCAGGCAATCGACACGATCACGCGCACGCGCGGCATGGTCGGCGCGCGCATGAACGCGCTCGATCAGCAGAGCGGGCTCAACGACGACATGACCCTGCAGTACAAGAGTGCGCTGTCGGACGTGCAGGATCTGAACTACTACGACGCGATCAGCCAGCTCGGCGCGCAGACCACGGCGCTGCAGGCGGCACAGCAGACGTTCACCAAGATCCAGGGTTCAAAATTGTTCGATTATTTGCGTTGACAAGGCTCAAGTTTCGGTGTTGTGGGTCGAAACAGTTCACAAGGCGGATGCATTCAATGGTGAATCCCCGCCGGATTGTCTGAGCCGACCTCAAGTCGGCACACCACCCCGATTCGGAGAATTCCCATGGTCATGAGCGTCAACACCAACATCAGCTCGCTGAATGCCCAGAACAACCTGGCCAAGTCGCAGAGCAAGCTTTCCACCGCGATCGAGCGTCTGTCTTCCGGCATGCGCATCAACAGCGCGAAGGACGATGCCGCCGGCCTCGCCATCTCGACCCGCTTCACCACCCAGATCAACGGCCTGAACCAGGCGGTCAGCAATGCCAACGACGGCATCTCGCTGGCGCAGACCACCGAGTCGGCGCTGAACGAAGTGACCAACAACATGCAGCGCATCCGCACGCTGGCCGTGCAGTCGGCCAACGCCACCAACTCCGACAGCGACCGCGCCGCGCTCGACGCCGAAGTGCAGCAGCGCCTGTCGGAAATCACCCGCATCTCGCAGCAGACCACCTTCAACGGCCGCCATGTACTGGACGGCACATTCGGCAGCGCCGCGTTCCAGATCGGCGCCAACGTCGGCGAGACCATTTCGGTGAATCTGAGCCAGGGCGCCGGCGCCAAGCAGGTCGGCCAGATGGCCACCTCGGCAAGCAGCGACCTCGGCAGCCTGTTCGTCTCCGGCGCCAGCGCCGCGACCGCGGGCTCAGTTGCCGGCGGCACGGTTGCCGATCCGACAGCGGCGGTAGGATTCACGATCGGCAGTGACACCGTGTCCGTCGCCGCGGGCTCGGCCGACCTGACCGCCCTGGTTGCGTCGATCAACACGCAGCTCGCCGCCGGCAGCGGCAAGTACGCCGCCGCCGTGGACGGCACCGCGGTGAAGCTCACGGCGGTCAGCGCCGGTGCGGATTCCATGGCCACGTCCGGCCTCACCGGCATCACCTTCGGTGCCGCCACGGCAGGTACGGACGCGGTTGCCGGTACCGCTTCAGACCTGACCCTCGCCGCTGGCGACCTGACCATCGATGGCACCGACATGGCGGGCAGCTACAAGGACGCCCAGGGCCTGGTCGATGCGATCAACAGCAAGGGCATCGCCGGTGTTTCCGCGTACTACGACAGCAGCAGCAAGCAGGTGCACCTGAATTCGCAGGCTGCGCTGACCGTGGACGGTACCAAGGCCGGTACGGGTGCGGGCAACCTGGGCTTCAGCGGCGCCGGCGCCACGGCCATCGCCATCGGCGGCGACCTGGCTTCGAGCAACGTGAAGACGGTCAGCGGCGCGAACGACACCATCAGCCGCATCGATGCCGCGTTGAGCACCATCAGCTCCATGCGCAGCGACCTCGGCGCGGTGCAGAACCGTTTCGATTCCACCATCGCCAACCTGCAGACCATCTCGCAGAACCTCAGCTCGTCGCGCAGCCAGATCCAGGATGCCGACTTCGCTGCCGAGACCGCGAACATGTCCAGCGCAAACATCCTGCAACAGGCCGGCGTCTCGGTGCTGGCGCAGGCCAACGCCACCACGCAGAGCGTGCTCAAGCTGCTGCAGTAACTTGCTACCGGAACGGCCGCGGATGTCCGCGGCCGTTCCATTGAAACCAGGAAAGCCCGATCATGGCGATAACCGTCAATTCCACGGCACCCACCACAGGCCTGTTGACCTCGATGGGTGTCGGATCGGGCCTCGATGTGGCCACCCTGGTCAGCCAGCTGGTGGCGGCCAAGAGGGCTCCCCAGCAAAACCAGATCACCGACCAGGCGACCACCGCCAATACGCAGCTTTCGGCCCTGGGCCAGGTCAACGCTGCGCTCTCCGCGCTGCAGTCGGCCATGGCCTCGATCAGCGACGGCAGCGCGTTCAGCGCGCACAACGTCAGCAGCAGCGATACCGATGTATTGAATGCCACCGCCACAGGCAACGCCGTGGTCGGCAGCTACAAGATCGAAGTGACCCAGCTGGCCAGCGCACTCAAGGCGTCGTCCGGCGCGTTCACCGACAGCAGCACCCAGATCGGCACGGGAACCCTCACCATCACGGTGGGCGGCCAGGCCATGAATCTTTCCATCGATGCCGGCAACGACTCGCTGGCGTCGATCCGCGACGCGATCAACAAGGCCAGCGACAATCCCGGCGTCAGCGCCACCATCGTCAACGGCACCGACGGCGCGCACCTGGTGCTGAGCGGCACCCGCACCGGCGCGGCCAACGGTTTCACGGTGTCGGGCAGCGGCGGCGATGGCGGCCTTGCCGCGCTGAACTACGACGCCAGCGCCAGCAGCGGCAACAACCTCACCGCGATCAATGCCGCGAGCGACGTGCTCTACACCATCGACGGCCTGGCCGCGAACAGCGCCGGCAACAGCATCAGCACGGCCATCGACGGGCTCACCCTCAACCTGTCCACGCTGGGCAGCAGCACGGTCAGCGTGGCCGATGACCCCTCCAAGGCCACCAGTGCGCTGAGCAACCTGGTCAATACCTACAACAGCTTCGTCGGCATTTATCAGAACCTGACCAAGTACGACGTCACCAGCAAGACCGCCGGCGCCATGATCGGCGACGCCACGTTCAACGGCATCAACAGCACCTTGTCGCGGATCGTCGGCGGCAGCGCCAACGGCGCCACGCTGTCCTCGATCGGCATTTCGCTGCAGGTGGACGGCACCCTGAAGCTCGACAACGACAAGCTGTCCGCTGCGCTCGCCGATGGCGGCAAGCAGGTCAGCGACCTGTTCGGCGGCGACAACGGCTTCTCCGCCCAGTTGGGCGCGCAGCTGACCCAGTGGGTTGGTGACGGCGGCGTGCTGGCCGGGCGTACCGACAGCATCAGCCGGGAGCTGAAGGACCTGGGCGACCAGCAGACCGCGCTGAACGCCCGCATGGACAGCCTCACCGCGCGCTACCAGGCGCAGTTCACCGCGCTCGACACGCTGATGAGCAAGCTCAACAGCACCAGCAGCTACCTGCAGCAGCAGTTCGACGCGCTCACCAACAGCAACAAGAAGTAGGGGAACATGGTCATGGCATTCGGCTACGGCGCAGGCGCCTATCAACAAGTCCGCTCGCATGGCGGGGTGGAATCGGCGGACCCGCACGGGCTGATCACTCTGCTGATGGACGGCGCGCTGGAGCGGCTGGTGAAGGCCCGCGCGCACATGGTGCGTGGCGAGGTCGCTGCCAAGGGCGAGGCGATCTCGCGCTGCATCGAGATCCTCGGCGGATTACGCGGAAGCCTCGACCCCAAGGCCGACCCGGCGCTGGTCGAGCGGCTGGATTCGCTGTACGACTACATGAGCCGCCGCCTGCTGCAGGCCAACCTGCGCGACGATGCCGCCCTGATCGATGAGGTCAGCAAGCTGCTGCAAGCCATCCGCGACAGCTGGGTGAAGGTTGCCCCCGCGGCGGCCGCGTCTGCGGTCAGCGCGTGAGCATGGACATCCTGGAACACGCACTGCAGCTGACCCGCAGCATGCTGGCCGCGGCGCGCGCGCAGGAGTGGTTCCGCCTGATCGAACTGGAGGTCGAGCGCGAGCCGCTGCTGCTGCGCCGGCATGCGTCCGACCCCACCAGCCTCGCGCAGCTGGGCGAGATTCTGGCGTACGATCGCCAGCTGCAGGCGATCGTCGGCGGCGCACGGGATTCGGCAGCCGAACAGTGGCAGCGGGAAACCGGCCGCGCCCGCGCGATCGCCGCCTACGCCCGGCCGTGACAGGCCGTGACAGGCCGCGGCTGCTGAATTTCATCTCCGAAGCCGCCGGCGTGGCGGTTTCGGCCTCACCGCGTCGCGGAGCCGCGCCATGACCTCAGACAGCATGACTCCGGACAGTACGACCCCAGGCGGCCTGACCCCGGGCGGCTGGGACGATTTCGAGCAACGGGTCAGCTGCGAAGAGAGCTTGCACGCCGACTGCGAGCCGCTTGCCTGGCCGCCGTCGCAGGCACAGCTGCAGCAGCTTTCCGAGCGCAACGCCAACACGTTGGCGGCGATCGCCGCGCTGGAGGAGCGCCGTGCCGATACCGGCGAGGACGACAGCCCGCTGATGCAGGAAATGCTGCGCATGGACGCCAAGCTCACCGTGCTCGTGGAGATCGTCAACAACCTGCTGGTGCCCGGCAGCGTGCTGCCGCCGCGGCAGCTGCTGCGCTTCAATGCGCTCGGCGCGATCCTGCCTGCAGGCCTGGCGCCGGGCGATGGCGGACTGTTGCTGCGCATCCGCTTCGATCTCTGCCGCAGTCTTCCGCTGGAACTCCCTGCGCGGGTGGAACGTCAATTCGACGATGGTCGGGTTTTCGTGGTCTTTGCGCCGCTCGGTGATGCGTTGGGTGACGCAATTGAGCGGCTAGTTTTCCGCCATCACCGCCGCAAAGTGGCAGGGTCGCGCCAGTCGCTTGGTTGAGGCGCGATTTGGTCCACACATCGGATGTGACGCAGTTCGCAATTACGCAATCCGGTTGCCAGTTCCCTCGACGCCGATCACATCCGGCACGCGCGCGACATCACGCCATGAATACCGCGCAACCATTTCTGATTCATGCAGTTACGGAGCACGCCCGCGTATGTTCGCTGGTGCGTGAGCGCCTGCTTTCCCGCACGTGACGTTTTGTCGTCGCCATGGCCTGAAAAATTGGCCCCCTTATTGCTCATGGTTCATCAGGCCGGCGACGGAAACCCGGCACCGATGAATAAAGACGATCCCGCTGGAAGCATGGGGCCGCCAAAAACAAGCAGTGTGGCAAGGAGAAAGCGATGCAGAAATTCGACTTCCTGGTCATTGAGTCCGACGAAACGCGTGTGGATTCCGTGCTTTCGGCGCTCAACTTCCTTGGCTACCGGCCGCAGCATGGCTCCGCCTGCCGCGAGATGGACGAATCCACTCATGCCTGGCGCGCCGTGTACATCGGCAGCGTCGACGATGCCGTCGAGGCGGAGCGCCAGCTCGCCCTGCTGGGTGCCGCCGCGTCGCACGTTCCGGTACTGCTGGCCGGCGACTCGCCGTGGGTCGAACGCTTCAGCGCGCCGGCATCGCCGTTTGCCGCGCGGGTGGCGACTCTCGCATTCCCGTTGCGCTACGAGAAGATGGCCGAGGCCATGCGCAACATCCATGCGCGCCTGCTTGGGGGCCAGTCCAGCGGCCTGCGCTTCGTCGGCAACTCGGCGCCGATGATCCGCGTCAACGGCTTGATCCGCCAGGTCGCGCCGTTCGATTCCACCGTGCTGGTGCTGGGCGAATCGGGCACCGGCAAGGAAATGGTGGCGCGTGCGATCCACGAACATTCGCCGCGCCGGGACAAGCCCTTCGTGGCGATCAACTGCGGGGCGATTCCGGCGGAGTTGCTGGAGAGCGAGCTGTTCGGCCACGAGAAGGGCTCCTTCACCGGTGCGATCAGCGCGCGCAAGGGCCGTTTCGAAATGGCCGAAGGCGGCACCCTGTTCCTCGACGAAGTCGGCGACATGAGCCTGCCGATGCAGGTGAAACTGTTGCGCGTGCTGCAGGAGCGCGCCTACGAGCGGGTGGGCGGCAGCAAGACCCTGCGCTGCGACGTGCGCATCATCGCCGCCACGCATCGCAACCTGGAGCAGTCGATCGCCAGCGACCGCTTCCGCGAGGACCTGTTCTATCGCCTCAGCGTGTTCCCGCTCGAACTGCCGTCGCTGCGCGAGCGGCTGGAGGACCTGCCGATCCTGATCGGCGAGTTCAACCAGCGCCTCGCCCGCCGCGGTCTGGGCGTGGTGCGGTTCAGTGCCGGCGCGATACAGGCGCTGCGCGCGCATGCCTGGCCGGGCAACGTGCGCGAACTTTCCAACCTGGTCGAGCGCATGGCGATCCTGTTCCCGCACGGCGAAGTGCGCGGCAGCGACCTGCCGAAGAAATATCGCGACCAGCAGATCGGCGACGAGGTACACGGTGCGGCCCTGCTGGCACTGATGGAGGACGAGTTGCCGGTGTCCGAGGCCGGCGTGCAGCCGGTGTCCGAATCGCTGCGCATCCTGCCCGAGCATGGGCTGGATCTGAAGGATCACCTGGCCGACATCGAAGTGGGGCTGATCCGCCAGGCCCTCGATGCCACCGGCGGCGTGGTGGCGCACGCCGCGCGCCTGCTGCACATGCAGCGCACCACCCTGGTGGAAAAGCTGCGCAAGTACGGGTTGCAAAACAGCCTGGCGGCATAGCGCCGGCGATGGCGATGCCGGAGAGGAAGCGCCGGATGGGCACGTGGCACGGCTCGTGCTTTTGTCCTTGGGTAAACCCGTCACGCGCCGGGATTCCGTCATGAGTCAGGGGTCAATCGACATGAGCACCATCGACGTCAACAACCTGCTTTCCCAGATGCGCCAGATGACGGCGCAGGTGCGCCCGCCGGAAACCGCATTCAAGCCGGCGCCGGTCGGCGGGCAGGCGGATTTTTCCGACGTTCTCAAGCAATCCATTTCCGCCGTGGGCCGCAACCAGATGGAAGCCGGCCGTATGGCCGCGAGTTTTGAGCGCGGCGATCCCGGTGCGGACCTCGGTCGCACGATGATCGCGGTGCAGAAGGCCGACCTCTCGCTGCGCACCATGGTCGAGGTGCGCAACAAGCTGGTCGATGCGTACAAGGAAATCATGAACATGCCGGTCTGACGCGCACGCGTCGATCCGACTTCGCCCCCTAGCCCAAGAGCAGCACCATGGCAGACAACGCCATCGCGACGACCACAGACAACGGTTCGCGCCTGGACCCCGTCAAGCAGATCGCGCGCAATCCGGCCACGCGGCAACTCCTGTTGCTGCTGGCGGTGGCCGCAGCCGTGGCCCTGGGCGTGGCCGTGGTGCTGTGGTCGCGCGGTCCGAACTACGGGTTGCTGTATGCCGGCCTGGAGCAGAAGGACGCCTCGGCGATCACGCAGGAACTGCAGGCGGCCAATACGCCTTACCAGCTGAGCAGCGACGGTTCGTCGATCATGGCGCCGGCCGCCGACCTCGCCGCACTGCGACTCAAGCTGGCCGCGAAGGGCCTGCCCCAGGGCAGCGCCGCCAGCAGCGCGCTGCCGGCCGCCGACTCGCCGTTCGGCATGAGCGACCTGGCTGAGCGCACCCGCTACCAGCAACTGCTGGAAGCCGATCTGGGCGCCACCATCGGCGGACTGCAGTCGGTGCGCGCGGCGCGCGTGCACCTGGCGTTGCCGAAGCCCTCCGCGTTCATCCGCGACAGTCGGGAAGCCAGCGCGTCGGTGCTGGTCACCCTGTATCCGGGCCGCCAGCTCGATGCCGGCCAGGTGGCGGCGATCGTGCACCTGGTGGCCGCCAGCGTGCCGAACCTGGAAGCGGGCCAGGTTTCGGTGATTGACCAGCAGGGCCAGTTGCTGACCACCGATCCGGAAAGCCCGGGTGCGGTAGGCGACAACCGCCTGCGTATCGCCACGCGAATCGAGAACACCTACGCCCAGCGCATCGAGGAACTGTTGATGCCGCTGGCCGGCCCCGGCCGGGTACATGCGCAGGTGCATGCCGACCTGGATTTCAGCCGGACCGAGAAAGCCACCGAGACGTTCGGCCACGAACACCCGGCGCTGCGCAGCGAGCAGACCAGCAGCGAGCAGCACGGCGCGGATAGCGCCGCCGGCGGCGTGCCCGGCGCGCTCAGCAACCAGCCGCCCGGCATGGTCGCGCAACCCACGGCGGCCAAGCCGGACGCCGGCAAGACCGCGACCGCCACGACCGCGGCGGCGACCGCCGGCCCGGGCGAGAGCTCCAGCAGCGCCACCCGCAACTACGAACTCGACCGCACCATCAGCCATGTCAGCGATCCGGCCGGGCGGCTGGCCCGGCTTACCGTGGCGGTCGTGCTGGACGACAAACTGGTCGGCCCCGACAAGCCGGGTGATCCAGCCGACGATCCGGCGGCAGCGCACAAGGCCGTGCCGTTCAGTGCGCGGGAGCTGCAGCATCTGACCGACCTGACCAAGAACGCCGTGGGCTTCGATCCCGCCCGTGGCGACAGCGTCAGTGTGGTCAACCAGGCATTCCAGCGTGGCCCGGCGCTCGATGCGCTGCCCGAAACCCCGCTGTGGGGACGGCCGGGCGTGATGGACCTGATCAAGCAGGGGATCGGCGTGCTGATCGCGCTGCTGGTGGCGTTCGGCCTGCTGCGCCCCCTGCTGAAAGGATTGCTGCGTGGCGAAACGGCGGCGCGCGCGCTGCCGTCGCCGATGCCGCAGATCTCGGTGCGCATCGACGACGATCCGGCGGCCAACGAGCCGGCCCGGTTGAGCGGCGCCATGCCGACGCTCTCGTATGAACAACGCGTCGGCCAGGCCCGGCGGATGGTCGGCGAAAACTCCAAACAGGTGGCGCAAGTCGTGAAGAACTGGGTGAGCGAAGATGGCAACTAATCGTTCCGATGCGCCCATCAATGGCGCGCAACGTGCGGCAATCCTGCTGCTGACGCTGGGTGAGCAGGACGCCGCCGAGGTGCTCAAGCACCTCAGCGCCCGCGACGTGCAGGCGGTCGGCACGGCGATGGCGGCGCTCACCAGCGTGTCGCGCGAACATGTCGAACACGCGCTGACCAAGCTCAACGAAGACATGGGCCGGCAGACCTCGCTGGGCGTCGGCACCGAGGAGTACATCCGCAAGATCCTGGTCAACGCGCTGGGCGAGAACAAGGCCGGCGGGCTGATCGACCGCATCCTGCTCGGGCGCAGCAGCAAGGGGCTGGAGTCGCTGAAGTGGATGGAGAGCCGTGCCATCGCCGAGATGATCAACCAGGAACACCCGCAGATCATCGCGCTGGTGCTGGCGCACCTGGAGCCCGACCAGGCCGCCGAGGTGATCGGCTACCTGCCGCCGCGCGTGCGCTCCGACGCGGTGATGCGCATCGCCACGCTCGATGGCGTGCAGCCGCATGCGCTGAACGAGCTGGACGAGATCATGGAGCGCCAGTTCTCCGGCAACACCAAGAAACTCAAGTCCGCCAACGTCGGCGGGCTGAAGGCCGCCGCCGACATCCTCAACGCGATGGAAACCAGTCGCGAGACCGAGTTGATGACGGCCATCCGCAGCCAGGACGAGGCGCTTGGCGGGCGCATCGAGGACCTGATGTTCGTGTTCGAGGACTTGGCCGAGCTGGACGACCGCGGCATGCAGACCCTGCTGCGCGAAGTGCCGTCGGGGACCCTGATCACCGCGCTGAAGGGCGCCGAGCCGGAGGTGCGCGAGAAGATTTTTTCCAACATGTCCAAGCGCGCCGCCGACATGATGCGCGACGACCTCGAGGTGAAGGGGCCGGTGCGCCTGAGCGAGGTCGACGCGGCGCAGAAGGAAGTGCTGACCATCGCCCGCAAGCTTTCCGATGCCGGGCAGCTCAGCCTCGCTTCCGGCGGGGATGAATACGTCTGATGACCGCCACGATCCACAACACGGCAACCGATTTCCAGCGTTGGGAGCTGCCCAACGTGGGCGTCCAGTCGACCGCCTCGAGGGCAGCCAACACGCCGCCGCAACCGACCGTGCGCGAGCTGGCGGCACTCGAACAGCAGGCGCGCGAGGAAGGTTATGCGGCAGGTCGCGCCGAAGGATTGGCCGCGGCGCAGCAGCAATTGCGCCAGCGCATGGCCGAGCTCGACGCGCTGTATGACGCGGCGGCGCGCCCGCTGCAGGTTCTCGACGAACAGACCGGGCAGGAGCTGGCGCGTCTGGCCATGGTCGTGGCGCAGCGGGTGATTGCGCACGAGCTGCGGTTGTCGCCCGCGCTGGTCATCCAGGCGGTGCGCCAGGCCGCCACCGCCTTGCCGGCCGCCACGCGCGAGTTGCGCGTGCACCTGCACCCGGCCGACCTGACCTTGCTGCGCGAATCGGGCGCCGTCGAAGGCCATTGGCAATTGCTGGCCGATCCCTCACTGAGCCGCGGCGACTGCCGCCTGGAGAGCGAACGCTCGCGGCTGGACGCGCGGGTGGAAACCCGTCTGGCGGCGATGATCGACGCCGTGCTGGGAGAGGATGCCGATGACGGAGTGGCTGGCGCATGAGCATCGACGCCGTCAACGCCGCCCGGCAGTTGAGTTGGCAACGGCAACTCGCGCGCAGCAGCGCCCGTGCCGAAGCCGAGCGCACGCTGGTGGTGGAGGGCAGCCTGCGCCGGGTGGTCGGCCTGACCCTGGAGGCCGAAGGCTGCGAAGCCGCGCTGGGTGCGCGCTGCCTGGTCGACACGGCCGACGGCGCCACGCTCGAGACCGAGGTGGTCGGCTTTGCCGACGAGCGCCTGCTGCTGATGCCGGTGGGCGACATGCATGGCGTGCTGCCGAATGCACGGGTCCGCCCGTATGCGCGCAGCGGCGGCCTGCCGGTCGGCCTGGGCCTGCTCGGCCGGGTGGTCGGCGCCGATGGCCTGCCGCTGGACGGGCTGGGACCCCTGCAATCGGACGAGCACGCCGCGCTCAAGCGCGAACCGATCAACCCGATGGCGCGCAAGCCGATCGATGCACCGCTGGACGTCGGCGTGCGTGCGATCAACGCGCTGCTCACCGTCGGCCGCGGCCAGCGGCTGGGCCTGTTCGCCGGTTCCGGCGTCGGCAAGTCGACCCTGCTCGGCATGATGACCCGCTATACCAACGCCGACGTGGTGGTGGTCGGCCTGATTGGCGAACGCGGCCGCGAAGTGAAGGAGTTCGTCGAACAAACGCTGGGCGAGGAAGGGCGGCGGCGCGCGGTGATCGTCGCCGCGCCGGCCGATGCGCCACCGCTCAAGCGGCTGCGCGGCGCGCAGTACGCCACCGCCATCGCGGAATGGTTTCGCGATCGCGGCCAGCGCGTGCTGCTGCTGATGGATTCGCTGACCCGCTACGCCCAGGCGCAACGCGAGATCGCGCTGGCGATCGGCGAGCCGCCGGCGACCAAGGGTTACCCGCCGTCGGTCTTCGCGATGATGCCGGCGCTGGTCGAGCGCGCCGGCAACGATGCTGAAGGGCGCGGTTCGATCACCGCGTTCTACACCGTGCTGACCGAAGGCGACGATTACCGCCACGATCCGATCGCCGACGCTGCGCGCGCCATTCTGGACGGCCATATCGTGCTGTCGCGCGATCTCGCCGAAGCCGGCCATTACCCGGCGATCGACATCGAGGCATCGATCAGCCGCGTGATGCCGGCGGTGGTGACGCGCGAACATCTGCGCGCGGCGCAGCGTTTCCGCCAGGTCTATTCCGCCTATCGCCAGCAGCGCGACCTGATCGCGGTGGGCGCGTACCAGAAAGGTTCCGACCCGCAGGTCGACCAGGCGATCGAGATGTGGCCGCAGTTGCGCGCTTTCCTGCAGCAGGAAGTGGACGAGCCGATGGCGCTTGAAGTGGCGATCGAAAAACTTGACGCCCTCGCCGGGCAGGTGGCCGGATGAGTTCGCGAGCGCAGCAATTGCAGCCGGCGGTGGAGCAGGCCCGGCAGCGCAGCGAGGATGCGCTGGCGCAGCTGGCGACGCAGCAGCAACTGCTGGCCAGGGCCGAGCACCAGCTCAGCGAACTGCAGCGCTATCGGCATGAATATGCAGCTGCCGGTGACGGCGCGCAGAGCGTGGCGGCGCTGCTCAACCGGCAGCAATTCGTGGAACGGATCGACCGGGCGATCGTGCAGCAGGAGGCCGAGGTGGCCCGCCAGAACCGCCAGTTGGCGCAGGTGCGCGATCACTGGCGGCGGGCGCATGCCCGCGAAAGCGCGCTGGACAGCGTGGTCGCGCAGCACCGCGAGGAAGAACGCCGGGCCGCCGACCGCCACGAGCAGGCCGAGGTCGACGAACGCATGCAATACCGGCGGCAGCGATGAAGACCGCGGTCGCCTTGTCGCCGTCCATCCGGACCGCGCGGTCTTGCCGCACGTGCCGCGGTCAACTGCACGTATCTATCGCTGAAGGATTGTCTCCGCCATGACCGCTTCCGTCCCCGTTACTGCATCCAGCGTCGCCGCGACGGCCGGGTCGCGACCCACCGCAGCTGCCGCGCCGCGCGATGGCGCCGGCTCGGCGGGCGGCTTCGACAGCCAGCTGCATGCCGCGCGGCAACAGCATGACGCCAGAAGCACGAACGACGCGTCGAACGGTCAGGGCGGCCGCAGGCACATGTCGGCATCGCGCTCGCCGCTTGATCCGCCAGCGGATTCCACACCACCGGCCGATCCGGGTGCTGTGCCGCCGCCGCCGGCAACAGCGGCAACCACGGCGACCGCGCAGGCTGCCGAGGCGGTCGCGCCGGCGACAGGCGAACCGGCAGGCAAGGCGGACAAGAGCGAACCGGACGACCAGCCGGCCTCCGCCATGGCGGGTGCCATGCTCGTCCTGCTGGGATCGTCGGTCGCGGGCTTGCCGCCTGTCGCCGGCGCCGCCGCGGCGGTCGCCGGAGCGCTGGCGCAGGCAGGCAAGACCGTGGCCAGCGACGCCAGGGCTGCCGCCATGCTCCAGCTCGGTGCGGCAGGCAGCCCGGCCGCCGCGCCCGCCAACACCATGCCGGTGGCGGCCGGCATGCTGGCGATGGCCCATGCCGCGCTGCCGGTGTCGAGCGCAGCCGACAAGGATTCATCGGAGGGACGCGGGTTGGCAGCGGCGCTGTCGGCTCCATCCGTCGCTGCCGCCGCGCCGGTGGCGGCTCACCAGCTGCAGCTGCCCTCGCCGCCCGGCAGCCAGTCGTTCGCCCAGGACCTGGGCCAGCAGGTGGCCTGGCTGGGCGGGCAGGACATCAAGCAGGCGCGGATCCGCCTGCACCCCGAGGAACTGGGTTCGCTCGACGTGAGCGTCAGCGTGACGCAGGGGCGTGTCGACGTGGTGTTCAGCGCGCAGCACCCCGGGGCGGTCTCGGCCGTGCAGCAGAGCCTGCCGCAGCTGGACCAGATGCTGGCACGGCACGGCCTTTCACTCGGCCACACCGAAGTCGGCCAGCACGATCGCGGCGACCGCCGCGGCCATGCCGGAGATGGCGGCACAACCGCGGTGGACGAGATCGCCGATGTCCATGGCGGCTTGCCCGTGTCGCTGGGCAAGGTCGGCCTGCTCGACGCGTTCGCCTGAGTCCGCGCGGAATACCTCGCCGCGGGCATGCGTGGCGTGGCCCGTCGTTTCCTGTTCCCGCATCGGCGGGGCAAGAGGGATTTCGCGCTGAGGGAAGACCCGCCGTGATCGCGTCGCGCCGACGCCTTGGCGGGCGTCAAGAAAGTGCCGCAAGCGGGTTTCGCCGGCCACAAGTCAAGCTGGGACAACGTTTCCCGCCGATGGCACGCGGTTTGCTTTTGCATGGTTAGCGCGCCAGCGTGCGTGCCTTTCAACAATTGCAGATCGAGGTTTCCATGGTTGATGACGGACAAACCGGTGAGGTGGTCGATACCCCGCCGGAGCGCAAGAGCCGCAAGTTGCCGGTGATCGCGGTATCGACGGTTCTGCTGCTGGCGCTGGGCATCGGCGGCTATGTCCGGCAGTCACGCCAGTCCGTGCCGGCCGGGACCGGCAAGTCGACGCCGAAGGTTGCCGAGGCCGAACTCTACCTGCCGCTGGATCCGGCTTTCGTGGTGAATTTCCGCGACGCCGAATCGCTGCGCTACCTGCAGGTCGGAGTCACCCTGATGTCGCACGACCCCGCCGCGATCGAGGTGGCCAAGGCTGCCGACCCGGTGATCCGCGACGCGCTGGTGGCGCTGTTCAGCAACCAGGACTTCACGATCATCGGCGGTGCCACCGGGCGCCAGAAACTGCAGGGCGAGGCGCTCGCTGCGGTACGCAAGATCGTCCGGGCGCGGCTCGGCCGGCCCGGCATCGACGCGTTGTACTTCACCAGTTTCGTGATGCAGTAAGGGATGACGCGCGCATGAGCGATCTGCTTTCCCAGGACGAAATCGATGCGTTGCTGGACGGCGTAAGCGGCGGTTCGGTGGCCACCGGCAGTGACGAGCCGCTGCCGAGCGACGCGGTGATCGCGTACGACTTCACCCAGCAGGACCGCATCGTGCGGGGGCGGCTGCCCACGCTGGAAATGGTCAACGACCGTTTCGCACGATTCTTCCGTGCGGCGGTCTTCAACGTGCTGCGCAAGACCTGCGAGGTCTCGGTGCTGGGCGTGAAGATGGTGAAGTTCGCCGAGTACGTGCACGGCCTGGCCGTGCCGAGCAACTTGAACCTGGTGCGCATCAAGCCGCTGCGCGGCACCGCGCTGGTGCTGTTCGAGCCGCGCCTGGTGTTCACCGTGATCGACAACTTCTTCGGCGGCGACGGCCGTTACCACGCCCGCATCGAGGGTCGCGATTTCACCGCCACCGAGAGCCGGGTCATCCAGATCATGCTGGACGCACTGTTCGGCGCGATGGTCGAGGCATGGGCGCCGGTGCTTGGCCTGCAGTTCGAGTACCAGAGTTCGGAGATCAACCCCCAGTTCGCCAACATCGTCAGCCCGACCGAGACGGTGGTGGTGTCTCGCTTCCACGTCGAGCTCGACGGCGGCGGCGGCGACATCAACCTGACCTTGCCGTATGCGATGGTCGAGCCGATCCGCAACCTGCTCGACGCCGGCGTACAGAGCGACCGGGTCGACCGCGACGACCGCTGGGCCGAGTTGCTGCAGGAAGAGGTGCTCGATGCGGAGGTGGGCCTGAGCTCGCTGCTGCTCGAAGCGCAGCTGAGCCTCGGCGAGTTCCTGCACCTGCGGCCCGGCGACGTGATCCCGGTGCAGCTGCCGGAGCTGGCCACCGTCTACGCCGAGGACGTGCCGGTATTCCGCGGCCGCTACGGCCAGTCCAACGGCCGCAACGCCGTACGTTTCCATGTCCAGGCCGGTCGTCGCGAAAGACGCTCGGCCGGCGACCATTCGATAGAGAAGAATCCCGCATGAGCCAGCACAGCGACAGCGCGTTCGCCGACACCACCTCCCGCGTCGAACCCGATCCCCTGCACGGCGTCGCCGCGGACGGCGGCGAGGTCAACCTCGACATGATCCTCGACGTGCCGGTGACCCTGGCCATGGAAGTCGGGCGCACCCGCATCAGCATCCGCAACCTGCTGCAGCTGAACCAGGGCTCGGTGGTGGAGCTCGATCGCGCCGCCGGCGAGCCGCTGGACGTGTTCGTCAACGGCACCCTGGTGGCGCATGGCGAGGTGGTGGTGATCAACGAGAAGTTCGGCATCCGCCTGACCGACGTGATCAGCCCGGCCGAACGCGTGCGCAAGCTGCGCTGATGGGCACCCTGGCCCTCATGCTTGCAGCCGCGCCGGCGGCCGTGCCGGAATTCAACGCCGCCGGCGAACTCGTGCGCGTGGTGCTGAGCCTGCTGGGCATCATCGGGCTGATCCTGGCGGCCGGCTGGCTGACCCGGCGGATGCAGCGTCGCCATGGCGTGGCCGGACGGCGCATCCGTTGCGTGGAGACGTTCGCGGTGGGCGCGCGCGAGCGGCTGCTGCTGCTCGATGCCGACGGCAAGCGCCTGCTGATCGGCATGGGGCCGGGCGGCATGCGCACGCTGCACGTCTACGACGGCGCCCCGGCCGAGCCTGTCGCGATCGAACAACCTGCCGCTTCGCCGCTGCCTGCGTTCGGCGAGCTGCTGGCACGCTGGAAGCGCGGCTCATGAGGACGTGGCGCTGGATCGTTGCCGCATCGCTGCTGCTGTTGCCGCTGGCGGCGCTGGCGGCGCCGCCGCCGGGCATTCCGCTGGTCAACGTGCAGAATGTGCCTGGTGGCGGCCAAAGCTGGACGTTGTCGCTGCAAGTATTGGCGCTGATGACGGCGCTGACGCTGCTGCCGGCGATCGCGCTGATGATGACCTCGTTCACCCGCATCATCATCGTGCTCGGTTTCCTGCGCCAGGCGCTGGGCACGCAATCGACCCCGCCGAACCAGGTGTTGCTGGGATTGGCGTTGTTCCTCACCCTGTTCGTGATGTCGCCGGTGCTCAATCGCGCCTATGCCGACGGCGTGAAGCCGTACATGGACGGCCAGCTCGCTGCCGAGCAGGCGCTGCCGGCGGCGTCGGCTCCGTTCAAGCAGTTCATGCTCGACCAGACGCGCGAGGCCGACCTGGCGCTGTTCACCCGGCTGGCCGGCGAAAAGCCCTACGCGAGCAAGGCCGACGTGCCGTTCAAGGTGGCGATGCCGGCGTTCCTCACCAGCGAGCTGAAGACCGCGTTCCAGATGGGCTTCCTGCTCTTCATCCCGTTCCTGATCATCGACCTGGTGGTGGCCAGCGTGCTGATGTCGATGGGCATGATGATGGTCTCGCCGATGATCATCTCGCTGCCGTTCAAGATCATGCTGTTCGTGCTGGTGGACGGCTGGACGCTGCTGCTCGGCACCCTGGCCGGAAGCTTCTACACGTGACCGCGCGTCGGCTGGCCGAAACCTTCGTGGGAGCCCGCTCGCGGGCGATGCTCTCGCTTGTCTCTGCATTCGGAGCGAAGAGCTTTCAGAGCAGAAGCTTTCGTCTGCCTGCGGCAGCCGAGTTACTTCTCTTTTGCGTGGCCAAAGAGAAAGTAACCCAAGAGAAAGGCCACCCCGCTTCCGCGCTTTCCGGGCATCCTGCCCGGAAAGTCCGCGTACGGGCTACGGGGTTTGTCGACAGGGCATCCTGCCCTGACGCCAAACTGGCCGGCATCCCTGCCGGCCACCCTGCGGGCTTTCCTTCGCCCGCCCGCCGCTGCAGAGGGGCCCCGGGTAGAGCAGCGGGCCATCGTGGCCCGCACTCTTCAGAAATGCCAAAGCAACAGCCAGATCAACAGCAGTGCAACAGCAGCGTTGGATCTCGCTCTGTGGCTTTTGCTTCCCGGCTTCATCACCGAGTGCGGGCCACGATGGCCCGCTGCTCTACCGGGGTCCCTTGCGCGGCGGTGAGCCGGGGTCGACAGGCCGCGCAGCGGGAACCGACAGGGATGTCGGTTCCTTTTCGCACGGGCAGGATGCCCGTTCGAAAAGCCCGGCCCCGGCTCACGGACTTGCCGGGCAGGATGCCCGGCAAGCGCCAAGCGGGGTGTCGTTTTCTCTTGGTTACTTCTCTTTTGGACAAGCAAAAGAGAAGTAACTCGGGCGCCGCAGGCGCACGAAAGCTCTTGCCTCTGGAGCTTTTTGCTCTGAACGAAGCAAGAGCATCGCGCACAAGTGCGCCCCTGCAGTTGCAGGCAAGACAGCTCTCCGCCGCTGCTGCGGCGGAGCACACCACCGGAGCCTTCGCATGACCCCCGAATCCATCATGGAGATCGGCCAGCACGCGCTGTACGTGGCGATGCTGGTGGCCGCGCCGCTGCTGCTGACCGCGCTGGCGGTGGGCCTGCTGGTGGGCGTGATCCAGGCGGCCACGCAGATCAACGAGATGACGCTCAGCTTCATCCCCAAGCTGATCGCGATGGCACTGGTGGCGCTGATCGCCGGACCGGGGATGCTGCGCCTGCTGGTGCAGTACACCACGCAATTGATCGAGAGCCTGCCGGGCGCGGTCAGATGACGGCGCTGGACCTGGCGCAGTTGCCGTTGTGGCTGGGCAGCCTGTTCTGGGCGGTCGGCAGGGTGAGCGGGCTTTTCCTGGTGGCGCCGGTGTTCAGTGCGACGGTGGTTTCGGCGCGTATCCGCATCGGCGTGGTGGTGGTGCTGTCGCTGGTGCTGGCGCCGCTGGCGCCGGTGACGATCGACCCGCTCAGCGGCGACGGCGTGGCGACGATGGCCGGCCAGGTGCTGATCGGCGCGGCGGTGGGGTTCGTGCTGAAGCTGGTGTTCGAGGCGGTGTCGTTCGGCGGCGAGCTGGTGGGGCAGAGCATGAGCTTGGGTTTTGCCGAGGTGGTCAATCCGCAGGCCGGCGGCAGTTCGAACGTGCTGAGCCAGTTCTACCTGCTGCTGGTGACCTTGCTGTTCCTCGCGATGGACGGCCATTTGCGCCTCATCGCGCTGCTTGCCGACAGCTTCCACAGCCTGCCGCCGGGCGTGCCGGCGATCAACGCCAACGGCCTGCACGCGGTGGTCGGTTTCGCGGCGGAGCTGTTTGCCGGCGCCGTGCGCGTCGCCCTGCCGGCGATGACCTCGTTGCTGGTGGTGAACATCGGCTTCGCCGCGATCAGCCGCGCGGCGCCATCGATGAACCTGTTTGCGGTGGGCTTTCCGATCACCGTGTCGCTGGGTTTCATCGCCTTGTGGCTGGCGCTGCGCAGCCTGCCGGGTGCGTTCGGGGCGTTGCAGGATGACGCCTGGTCGCTGATGCGCAACCTCGTAGGGAGCTGATCCGATGTCGGACGACAGCGACCAGGAAAAAACCGAACAACCTACCGAAAAAAAGCAGCGCGAATCCCGCGAGAAGGGCGAGGTTCCGCGATCGCGCGACCTGTCCGGCGCGATGGTGGTGCTGGCTGGCGTGGCCGCGTTGATGAACAG
The DNA here is from genome assembly GCA_963707225.1 of uncultured Gammaproteobacteria bacterium. GTDB lineage: Bacteria > Pseudomonadota > Gammaproteobacteria > Xanthomonadales > Rhodanobacteraceae > Rhodanobacter. The sequence continues at coordinate 14,645 of CAVPQF010000031.1, read as the reverse complement.
CGGCGAGAGCGCGTTCCTGCATGCCCGGCAGATCTTCTCGCTGGGCCTTGGCTATTCGCGCGAGGCGCTATTTTCCGACGCGTTGCCCGGGCGCACGCTGCACGAGGCGATGCGCGAGGCACTGAACCTGTTCGCGCCGGTGGCGCTGGCGACGATGCTGGCCACCCTGGCCGCGCCGCTGCTGCTGGGCGGACTGAACTTCAGCGCGCAGGCGCTGCAGCCGAAGTTCGAACGGCTCGACCCGATCAAGGGGCTGGGCCGGATCTTCGCGATGCGCGGACTGGTCGAGCTGGGCAAGGCGCTGCTGAAACTGGTTTTCATCGGTGTGGTGCTGGCCCTGCTGCTGCGGCACTGGCAGGGCGAGTTGCAGGCCACCGGCCGCGGCTCGGTGATGGCCGGCATCGCGCAGTCGATCGGCCTGCTCGGCCGCGCCGCGTTGTGGTTCGGCTCGATCCTGGCGCTGATCGGCGGCATCGACGCCCTCTACCAGAAGTTCGATCACGCCAAGAACCTGCGCATGACCAAGCAGGAAATCAAGGACGAGATGAAGGAGAGCGAAGGCAATCCGGAAATGAAGGGGCGCATCCGCCAGGTGCAGCAGGCACAGGCACGCCGCCGCATGATGGAGGAATTGCCCAAGGCCGACGTGGTGGTGGTCAACCCGACCCACTTCGCCGTGGCCCTGCGCTACGACGACGGCCGCATGGGCGCGCCGCGCGTGATCGCCAAGGGCGTCGACGTGCTGGCCGCACAGATCCGCCTGGTGGCGGGCAGCCATCGCATCCCGCTGGTCGAGTCGCCGCCGTTGGCACGCGCCTTGTATGCAACGACTGAACTGGGTCGCGAAATCCCCGCCGCGCTGTACGTGGCGGTGGCCCAGGTCCTGGCCTACGTCTACCAGCTGAAGCAAGCCGCGGCGCAGGGCGAGACACCACCGGCAGCGCCAACCCCCGAGGTCGATCCCGACCTGATGGGGCCTTACCGCGAATAACGACGAGTCAATTCCATGACGGGTGCAGACATACTGGGCAACTTCAAACATCTGACGCGACGTGGCGTTGGCGCACCCGTGATGCTGCTGGTGATGCTGGCCATGCTGATGTTGCCGCTGCCGCCGTTCCTGCTCGACATGCTGTTCAGCTTCAACATCGCGCTGTCGCTGGTGATCCTGCTGGCGGTGGTCTACGTGATGCGGCCGCTGGAGTTCGCCGCGTTTCCCACCGTGGTGCTGATGGCCACCCTGCTGCGCCTGGCGCTGAACATCGCCTCCACCCGCGTGGTGCTGCTGCACGGGCATGACGGCCCCGGCGCCGCCGGCAAGGTGATCGAGGCATTCGGCGAGTTCGTCATCGGCGGCAACTTCGCGGTCGGCCTGGTGGTGTTCGCGATCATCACCATCATCAACTTCGTGGTGGTCACCAAGGGCGCCACCCGCGTGTCCGAAGTGACCGCGCGGTTCACCCTGGACGCGATGCCGGGCAAGCAGATGGCGATCGACGCCGACCTCAACGCCGGCCTGCTGACCCAGGAGCAGGCGCGCGAGCGGCGCCAGGAAGTACGCGAGGAAGCGGACTTCTACGGCTCGATGGACGGTGCCTCGAAATTCGTGCGCGGCGACGCCACCGCCGGCATCCTGATCCTGATCATCAACATCGTCGGCGGCTTCTTCGTCGGCGTGATACAGCACGGCCTGTCCGCCGGCGAAGCGGCCAAGACCTACACCCTGCTCACCATCGGCGACGGCCTGGTGGCGCAGGTGCCGGCACTGATGCTGTCGGTGGCCGCGGCGATCATCGTGACCCGCGTGTCGAAGTCGCAGGACATGGGCAAGCAGGTGATCGGCCAGGTGTTCGGCCAGCCGCGCGCGCTGGGCGTGGCGGCGGTGGTGCTGATCGTGATGGGCGTGATTCCGGGCATGCCGAACGTGGCGTTCCTGCTGCTGGGCGCCAGTTGCGGCGGCGCGGCGTGGATGCTGCTCAAGCGCGAGCGCGATACCCGCGCCAAACTGGCCGAGTCGATCGCCGAGAAACCGGTCGCCACCACGCCGACCGAGCGGCTGGAACTGGGCTGGGAGGATGTGGCCAGCGTCGATCCGCTGGGCCTGGAAGTTGGCTACCGGCTGATCCCGCTGGTCGACGTGCACCAGGGTGGCGAGCTGATGGGGCGGATCAAGTCGGTGCGCCGCAAGCTGTCGCAGGAACTGGGCTTCCTGGTACCGGCGGTACATATCCGCGACAACCTCGACCTCGGCCCGAACACCTACCGGATCACTCTGATGGGCGTGCCGATGGGCGAGGCCGAGGTGCACAACGAGCGCCTGATGGCGATCAATCCGGGCCAGGTGCACGGCACCCTGCAGGGCATCGCCACGCAGGACCCGGCGTTCGGGCTGGAGGCGGTGTGGATCGAGAGCGGCCAGCGCGAGCTGGCGCAGAGCTACGGCTACACCGTGGTCGACCCGGCCACGGTGATCGCCACCCACCTGTCGCACATCCTGCAGGGCCATGCGCACGAGCTGCTCAGCCACCAGGACGTGCAGCAGCTGCTGGACCGGCTCGCCGCCAACGCGCCGAAGCTGGTCGAGGACCTGGTGCCCAAGCGGCTGTCGCTGGGCGTGGTGGTCAAGGTGCTGCAGAACCTGCTGGCCGAGCGGGTGCCGATCCGCAACATGCGCAGCATCGTCGAATCCTTGGCGGAGCACGCCGGGCAGAGTCAGGATCCCGGCGTTCTGACCGCCGCCGTGCGCGTCGCGCTGGGCCGGCAGATCGTGCAGGAGATCACCGGGTTGGGCACCGAAGTGCCGGTGATCACATTGGCGCCCGAGCTCGAACAGATCCTGCTCGGCTCGCTGTCCGGCGGCGGTGGCGTAGCCGGCGCCGCGGTGGAACCGGGCCTGGCCGACCGTCTGCAGCAGAGCGTGGCCGACGCCGCGCGGCGCCAGGAACTGAGCGGGGAACCGGCGGTGCTGCTGGTCGCGCCGCTGCTGCGGCCGTGGCTCGCACGCTTCACTCGCCACGTGGCACAAAACCTGCACGTACTCGCTTACAACGAAGTGCCCGACAACCGTCGGGTGCGACTGGTACAGGCCTTGGGTCGATGAGAAGCCGGGAGTCGGGAATGGGAAATAGGGAGTCGAAAAAGCAAGTGACGCCGCGATCCTGCAGCGTGCCCGCTTCTGACGATTCCCCATTCCCCATTCCCGATTCCCGCGCACGGAGCAAACCATGAAGATCAAACGTTTCGTGGCGCCGGACATGCGCCAGGCGATGCGCGAAGTGCGCGAGGAGCAGGGGCCGGAAGCGGTGATCCTGTCCACGCGGCGGCTGGATGAAGGCATCGAGGTGGTTGCCGCGATCGACTACGACGAGTCGCTGGTGCGCGAGGCGGCCCGGCATGGTGCACCGTTCGCGACAGTGCCTGTCGAGGCGGAGGCGGCATCCAAACCGCGCGTCGCGGCGACGGCGCCTGCCGCGCTGCTGACGCGCCCGCCCGTCGCCGTCGCCGTGCCGCCGCCGCTGTCGCCGGCGAACGACATGCCGGCGATGCGCCCGCTGATGGAGCAGTCCGCGCAGGACACCGCGCAGATGCGCAGCGAACTGGGTAGCCTGCGCGAGATGCTGGAAATGCAGTTGTCCAGCCTGGCCTGGAACGACATGGAGCGGCGCCAGCCGCTGCGCGCGCGGGTGCTGCGCGAGATGACGCGGCTGGGCATCGAAGCCGACGTGGCGCGGGCGCTGGTGGCCGAGCTGCCCGACCAGATCAGCGCCGAACAGGCGCGCTACCTGCCGCTGGGCATGCTCAGCCGCAGCCTGACGGTGAGCGGCCGCGACCTGTGCGGCGACGACAGCGGCGTCATCGCGCTGGTAGGGCCGACCGGCGTGGGCAAGACCACCACCATCGCCAAGCTGGCGGCCCGCGCGGTCATGCGCCATGGCGCCGAGAAGGTGGCGCTGGTCAGCACCGACCACTACCGCATCGGTGCCGCCGCGCAGCTGGAACATTACGGCCGGCTGCTCGGCGCGCGAGTCTATCCGGCCTACGATGCGGCAAGCCTGCGCAAGGTGCTGGAGATGCTGCGCGGCGGCCATACCGTGCTGATCGATACCGCTGGCGTCACCGGCAGCGATCCGCGGCTCACCCAGCAACTGGAAATCCTTGCCGATGCCAGCGGCCTGCGCGCCTGCCTGGTCCTGGCGGCGAACGCGCAGTCGCAGGCGCTGGACGAAGCGGTGCGCGCCTACCTGCCGCTGAAGCCGCATGCCTGCATCCTGACCAAGCTGGACGAAGCCCCGGCGCTGGGCGGCGCGCTGTCGGTGCTGATCCGCCACCGGCTGCCGCTGGACTACACCACCGACGGCCAGCGCGTGCCCGAGGACATCGCCACGGCGGATGCGCGCGTGCTGGTGTGCCGCGCCGCGCAGTCGCTGAAAAGCCCGGCACCCGACGACAGCATGATGGCCGAGCGCTTCGGTCTCGCGGTGGCCAGCGCATGAGTGGATTATTGGCAATGGACCAGGCTTCCGGATTGAAGCAGATGTTGTCGGCCATGACCGGCCGGCCCACGGCGGACGTGCCGTCCGTCCACCAGGCCAGCAGCCTGCTGGCCGCCGCGCCCGCCGCGCGCCGGCATTGCCGCACCATCGCCGTGGCCGGCGGCAAGGGCGGCGTCGGCAAGAGCACGGTGGCGGTGAACCTGGGCATGTCGCTGTCGGTCGCCGGGCATGACGTGGTGCTGCTGGATGCCGACATGGGCCTGGCCAACGTCGACGTGATGCTGGGCCTCACGCCGTCGCGCCACGTGGGCCACCTGCTCGACGGCGAGTGCACGCTGGAGGAACTGATGCTGCCCGCGCCGCGCGGCCTGCGGGTGGTGCCGGCCGGTTCCGGCGCGCGCCGGCTGGCGCAGCTGGACAACGGCGAACACGCGGCGATCATCCGCGCGTTCGACGAACTGGCGCAGCCGCCCGAATACCTGCTGGTGGATACCGCCGCCGGCCTCTCGGACAACGTGACGATGTTCGCTTCCGCCGCGGCCGAGGTGATCGTGGTGGTGTGCGACGAACCCGCGTCGCTGACCGATGCCTACGGCCTGATCAAGGTGCTCAGCCGCGATTTCGGCGTGCGGCGCATCCGCATGGTCGCCAACACGGTGCGCAACGAGGGCGACGCTCGAGCGCTGCACCAGAAGCTGGCGCGCGTCAGCGACCGTTTCCTCGACGTGGTGATCGAATTCGCCGGCTGGGTGCCGCATGACGAGCGCCTGCGCCAGGCCATCCGCCGGCAGTGCGCGGTCGTCGACCTGTGGCCGTCCAGTCATTCCGCGCTGGCATTCAAGCAATTGGCCAGTGCGGTCGATAAGTGGGTGGAACCCGACCGCGCGGGTCTCGACCGGATTGCTTTTTTTGGTGGCCGGACAACACCGGTGGGTGGGGTGCCGAGATGAGCGTGGCTTCGGAATATCTGCAACTCTCCCGCGAGAGTGCCGACGAACTGGTGCGTCGGCACGCGCCGCTGGTCCGGCGGATCGCCTATCACCTGATGGGGCGGTTGCCGGCCAGCGTCGACGTGGGCGACCTGATCCAGGCGGGAATGATCGGTTTGCTGGAGGCGGCACGTCACTTTGCCCTCGATCGCGGGGCCAGCTTCGAGACGTATGCGGGCATCCGCATACGTGGCGCCATGCTGGACGAATTGCGCCGCACCGACTGGACGCCGCGTTCGGTGCACCGCAAGACCCGCGAAGTGGCCGAGGTGATCCGCCAGATCGAGACCGAGACCGGCGCCGAGGCCGACGACGCCGAAGTCATGCGGCGGCTGGGCATCAGCGCGGAGGAGTACCACCAGGTGCTCGCCGACGCGGCCTGCGTGCGCCTGCTCAGCCTCACCGCGTCGGATGACGGCGAGGAAGGCACGGTGCTCGACGTGGTCGACGAAGGCAGCCTGGGGCCATCGGAGAACATCGAGCGCGATGGCATGCGCGAGGCGCTGGCCGAGGCGATCGGCGGCCTGCCCGAGCGCGAGCAGATGGTGATGTCGCTGTACTACGAGCAGGAGTTGAACCTCAAGGAGATCGGTGCCGTGCTCGGAGTGAGCGAGTCGCGCGTCTGCCAGATCCATGGACAGGCGGTCATCCGGCTTCGCGCACGACTCACCGGCTGGCGCAGTTGATCCAGTAATCCCCTACATCCCCGCGGCCGGACCTCGGCCTGTACCGCACGTGGAGAAAGCGTTTGGACAAGAACATGAAAATCCTGGTGGTGGACGATTTTTCCACCATGCGCCGGATCGTCCGCAACCTGCTGGTCGAGCTGGGTTTCAGCAACCCGCTGATCCAGGAGGCCGACGACGGCGAGAACGCGCTGGTGCTGCTGCGCAGCCAGCCGTTCGACCTGGTGGTGACCGACTGGAACATGCCGAACATGACCGGCATCGAGCTGCTGCGCGCGATCCGCGCGGAGGAGTCGCTGAAAGGCATGCCGGTGCTGATGGTCACGGCCGAGAACAACCGCGACCAGATCATCGCCGCCGCGCAGGCTGGCGTGAACGGCTACATCGTCAAGCCGTTCACCGCGGTCACCCTCAAGGAAAAGCTCACCAAGATCTTCGAACGGATCGCCGCCAGCGGAGTCAGCGCATGAACCTCTCTTCCCCCCTCGCCATCGACGATGCGCTGCCTGCCGAACTGCGCGACCTGCTGAACAGCCCCGACGGCCCGGCGTTCGAGCAGGCGCTGGACGTGATGGTGCGCCAGCGCGAGCAGCGCCTGTTCCGCGCGCTCGGCCAGCTGGCCCGCGACCTGCACAACGCGGTGCGCCGGCTCGGCGGCGAACTGACTCAGGAAGGCGTGCCCGGCATCGTGGCCGACGCGCGCCAGCACCTGCAAGATGCGCTGGAGATGAGCGCGCAGGCCGCGCATCGCAGCCTCGACTTTGCCGAGCGCATGCGCCCCCAGGCCGAATCGCTGACGCGCAATGCCGGCCAGGTGCTCGAGTGGACGAACGGCAACGATGCCGCCGCCGTGCTGGCGCGCGAGGCCGTGGCGTTCGCCGGCAGCTGCCGCGACGGCCTCGCCGACATGGTGCTGGCGCAGTCGTGGCAGGACCTGACCGGACAGCGCATCAAGAAGGTCGCCAGCTTCATCGGCACGGTCGAATCGTCGCTGCTGGAGCTGGTGCGCCTGACCGGCGCGCTGGCCGGCAGCGAGGCGCCGGCCAGTGCGGTCAAGGTGTCCAGCCAGGAAGATGCCGACCGCCTGCTCAGCGAATTCGGGTTTTGACGAGAACCTGGGGATGAATGCGGAATTCGACAGCGAGCTGCGCCAGGATTTCCTGGTCGAGGCGGGTGAACTGCTGCAGCGCCTGGGCGAGCAGCTGGTCGGGCTGGAAGCGGCGCCAGGTGACGGCGAGCTGCTGAATGCGGTGTTCCGCGCCTTCCACACCGTCAAGGGCGGCGCCGGATTCCTGGCGCTCGAGCCGATGGTGTTGCTGTGCCACCACGCCGAGGATCTGCTCAACGAGGCCCGCAACGGCAACGTGGTGCTCGGCGCCATCCACATGGACGCGTTGCTGGAGGCGCTCGACCTGCTCAACGACATGATGGCGGCGGTGGGCGCCGGGGTACCGCTGGGCATGCCGCCGGCGGCGCTGCTGGAATCGCTGCTGCCGGGAACCCGGCCGGCCCCGGTCGTCGTGCCGGTGGCCGCCCTGGCGCCGTCGGCGGATGGCGGCGCGATCGACGACAGCGAATTCGAGGCTCTGCTGGACAGCATGTATGGCAGGGCCGCCCCGGGCACCGTCACGCCGGCGGCGTTGTCGGTTGCGCCGGCCACGTCCGCAACGATCGACGACGACGAATTCGAGGCGCTGCTGGATACCTTGCACGGCAAGGCCGAGCAGCCGGCCGCGGCAGCCGCGGTGGCGCCGGCGGCGGTGGTCGAGACGGCTGCAGCTAAACCTGCCGCAGCCGCGGCGGCGCATCAGGCGGCTCCGGCGGAGAACACCGTGCGGGTCGATACCGCGCGGCTGGACGTTCTGGTCAACCATGCCGGCGAACTGGTGCTGGTGCGCAACCGGCTGCTCAGCCTGGCCGCGCGCAACGGCAGCGAGGCCCTGGTCGCCGCGGCGAACGAGCTGGACCGGGTCACCGACGAACTGCAGACCGCCGTCATGGGCATGCGCATGCAGCCGGTGGGCCGGCTGTTCCAGCGCTTCCCGCGAATCGTGCGCGACCTGGCACGCCAGCTCGGCAAGGAAGTGGAACTGGTGCTGGAAGGCGAGGGCACCGACCTCGATCGCAGCCTGGTCGAGGCGCTGGCCGATCCGCTGATCCACCTGCTGCGCAACGCGCTCGATCACGGCGTGGAGATGCCTGGCGAGCGCGAGCTTGCCGGCAAGCCGCGCAAGGGCCGGATATGCCTGTCGGCCAGCCAGCGCGGCGAACGCATCGTGATCGCGGTGCACGACGACGGCCGCGGCATGGACCCGGACATCCTGCGCCGCAAGGCGGTCGAGAAGGGCGTGATCGACGCGGTGCAGGCCTCGCGGCTGAGCGAAGGCGAATGCTACGAATTGATCTTCCGCCCCGGCTTCAGCACCGCCGCGACGGTTTCCGACATCTCCGGCCGCGGGGTCGGCATGGACGTGGTGAAGACGCGCGTGGCCGAACTCGGCGGCACCTTGCAGGTGCACTCGATCCTGGGCCACGGCAGCGAGCTGGAACTGACCGTGCCGCTGACACTGGCGGTGCTGCGTGTGCTGATGGTGCGTGTGGACACGCGCTTGCTCGCGCTGCCGATGTGCAACGTGGAGGAGGTCTTCGAACTCGACGACGGCCAGGATTGCCTGCTCGACGGGCGCCTGGTCGCCCGGCATCGCGGTCGCGCCCTGCCGCTGGTCAACCTGGTCGGCTGGGCGGGCGCGGTGGCGGCCGCGGGCCGGCACGTGGCGGTGCTGCACATCGGCCACCAGCGGCTGGGCTGCCTGGTGCATGAGGTGCTCGGTCGCGAGGACGTCATCGTCAAGCCGCTCGGGCCCCTGCTCGACGGCGTGCCGGGCATCGCCGGGGCCACCGTCACCGGCGACGGCCGGCTGGCGCTGGTGATGGACCTGGCCGGCCTGGCCGGCGATGCCGGGCAACTTTCCACCTCACTGCAACTGACCGGCTGATCGGCATGGATCTGGTAAGCATCATCGGCACCATCCTGGCCTTCGTGGTCATCATCGTCGGGACCATCCTGAAGGGTTCCAACGTGGGGGCGCTGTGGAATCCGGCGGCCTTCGTGATCGTGTTTGCCGGCACGGCCGCCGCCCTGCTGGTGCAGAACCAGGGCAAGGTGCTCAAGCAGGCGTTCAGGATGCTCTCGATGGTGTACCGGCCACCCGAGCACCGGCCGAGCGATCTGATCAGCCGCATCGTCGGCTGGAGCGAAATCTCGCGCCGGCAGGGCCTGCTCGGGCTGGAGCCGCAGATCGAGGCGGAGCTTGATCCGTTCGTCAGCAAGGGCCTGCAACTGCTGGTCGATGGCGGCGAGCCGGAGGCGATCCGCAGCGTGCTGGAAGTGGATCTGGAGACGCGCGAGTCGATCGACCTGGCGGCCGCCAAGGTCTATGAGATGGCCGGCATCTACTCGCCCACGCTGGGCATCATCGGCGCGGTGATGGGCCTGATGGCGGTGATGCAGAACCTGGCCGATCCGAGCAAGCTCGGCCACGGCATCGCCGCGGCCTTCGTGGCCACCATCTACGGCGTGGCGCTGGCCAACCTGTTCATGCTGCCGATGTCGGCGCGGCTGAAGGGCCTGATCCACAAGCATACGCAGATGCGCGAGATCCTGATCGAGGGCCTGGTGTCGATCGCCCAGGGCGACAACCCGCGGCAGATCGAGGCGCGCCTGCAAGGTTACGTGGCATGAGAAGGCACAAGCACGAGGAACACGTCAATCACGAGGCCTGGGCGATTCCCTACGCCGACCTGATGACCTTGCTGCTCGCGTTCTTCGTGGTGATGTATGCGGTGTCGGTGGTCAACGAAGGCAAGTTCCGGGTGATGTCCGAGTCGCTGATCGAGGCGTTCAACGGTTCCAGCCACGCCATCGCGCCGCTGCCGCCGACCCGGATCCGGCCGCACAACATCTCTCCGGCGATCGCCGCGCCGGCCGGCCAGTCGGGTTCGTCGATCGTGCCGATCGCGGTGCCGATCCCGCCGCATCCGGTGCCGGCGAGTGGTGGCAGCGGACGCGAGGCGGGCCGCCAGTCGAAGCAGCAGGAAGACCTGGGGCGCATCGAGGACCAGGTACGCAAGGCGCTGCAGCCGCTGATCGACCGCAAGCTGGTGGTGGTGCGGCACAAGCCGGACTGGCTCGAGATCGAGATCCGCACCGACATCCTGTTTCCCAGCGGCGTGGCGCAGCTGTCGGGTCCAGCCAATGCGGTGCTGCGCGACCTCGCGGCGATCCTGGCCCGGTTCGCCAATCCGGTGCGGGTGGAGGGTTTCACCGACGATGTGCCGATCAGCAACGCGCTGTATCCGTCGAACTGGGAGCTGTCGGCGGCGCGCGCGGCCAGCGTGGCGCGCCTGTTCTCCGTGGCCGGAATCGCTCCCGCGCGGCTCGGCATCATCGGCTGGGGCGAGATGCGTCCGATCGCCGACAACGCCACCGTGGAAGGTCGCAACCAGAACCGGCGCGTGCTGGTGGTGGTGATGAGCGATCGCCCGGCCGTGCCGCGCGACCACGCCACGCCCGAGCACGTCGACCAAGCGACCGGATTGGCGACCGCGCCGGCACCGATCGTCGGGATGATGCCCACGGTGCGCGTCAGCGGTAACGGCAACGGCACGCCGGCCCAGGTGGCGGGCGGCAGCGAAAGTCCCGCACCGCCCGACCTCGCCGCCGGCCACGCCGGTGGACCGGCTCACCGGACCAACTCGAGCAAGTGAAACCGATGACCGCATCCACCGACCACGGAGCAGACGCATGAATGTCGCCGCCTCTGCGCCCGAAGCACGCACCCGGCACTGGCTGTCGTTCCGCATCGGGACGCAGCTGTATGCGGCGCCGCTGGACGACGTCAGCGAAGTCATCCGCGACGGCGACCTGACGCCGGTGCCGGGCGCCGCCCCCGACCTGCTCGGCGTGCGGCATCTGCGCGGGCGCATCGTGCCGGTGATGGACGGCCGCCGCCGGCTGGGCCTGCCGGCGTTGCCGGCGGCGAATGCGGCGACGGTGCGCGTGGTGATGCTGTCGCATGCCGGACAGCGGGTCGGCCTGCTGGTGGACGCGGTCGGCGAACTGCTGTGCAGCGACGGCATCGACATCGCGCCGCCGCCGCCCGGGCGCGCCAGCCGCGACGACGATCCGGTCAGCGGCGTGCTGGCCTGGCAGGGCGGCTTCGTGGCCTTGCTCGATGTCCGTCGGCTGTGCCGGGTGGACGACGGGAGCGGCCATGTGGCTTGAAGCCGGCGTGGGCATGGTGCTGCTGCTGGCGCTGCTGCAGTCGGCGCTGCTGTTGCATGGCTGGCGCCAGTTGCGCGAACTGCAGCGGCAGGTCGCCGCGTTGTCGCACGAGGCGGGCTATGCCTGTACCGACGTGCCGACCTCGATGCTGGTGGCGGCGCTGGGACGACTGGAGCGTCAGGTGGGGCGGCTCGAACAGCAATCGCCGCCGACCCGGCAGTCCTACGAGCTGGCCCAGCAACTGGCGCGCAATGGCGTCGACGTGGAACAGCTGGTCAGCCGCTGCGGCTTGTCGCGCGACGAGGCCAAGCTGGTCCTGCAGATGCATCCGGCGCATCCCTGAGATGCGTATGCCGTGTGGCGGGCGGTGGGCCCAAGCCGATCATTCTTCGGCCGCGTCGTAGACGGCGGCCAGCACCGAGGCGGCGGCGGCGTAGAGCAACACCGGCACGTCGTCGCGCAGTCGCAGCGACGCCAGCAGGGCGGCGATCTGCGGATCGTGATGCAGCGGCAGGCCCAGCGCCTGCGCGCGTGCCAGCAGGGCTTCCAGCGATTCGGGCGGCATCGCCTTGACCTGCGCCTGATTGCCGCTGGCCAGCCGCAGGCTGACCCGGCGCGGCGGCGATGGCGTATTCATGCGGTGGCCTGCAGCAGCACGGAGCTGTGCCGGCCCAGCGGCTGCGGCAGGCCGACCTGGCAGCTCAGCTGGTCGAGCAGGACGCCGCAGGCAGCGAGCCGCTGGCGCAGCGGGCCGAACTGGCGTTCCAGCCGTTGCGCGGTCTCCGCCTGTTCGGCCCACAGGCGCACCGCCAGCCGCGGCTCGCGCAATTGCAGCTCGCCCTGCACCGGGCCCAGCGCCGGCAGGTCCAGTGCGAAGCCGAGCGTCCAGCCGTGGGTGCCGTCGGCGAGATCGGCGGCGAACTCCAACTGGAGCTGCAGCACGTCGCGCCCGTCCTCTCCCTGCAGCGGGATCTCGATCATCCACGCCGGCAGCGGACTGGCGCTGGCCTCCAGCTGGGCCACCTCCACCCGCGCCAGCGCCGCCTTCACGTCGCCATGCAGGCGATCCAGCAGCGGGTCCACGCCATCGTCGGCGAGCGCCAGCGGCAGCGGCAGGCGCGGCTGGGCCTGCACGCCACGTTGCAGCAGCGGCGGTGCGGCATCGCTGCGGTCCGGCGCCGGCGGCGCCGTGGCGCGCCGGTCGAGCAAGCCGGCCAGGCGCAACAGCGCACCTTTCCAGTCGTCTTCGGCCAGCGCCGCCAGGTTGCCGTGCGGGCTGGCCAGCCTGGATTCGAAGAACAGTCCGCTGCGGTCGATGGCTTCGCGCAGGCCTTCGCCGCGGGTGATCTCGGCGGGCGTGCGCAGCGACTGTTCCAGCAAGGCCAGCGCCGTGCGCAGCTCCGGCGGCAACTGGCGCAATACCGGCCGCTGCGCCAGCGTGCCCAGCGTGGCGAGCAAGGGCGCATAGCCGTTCTGCTGCGGCAGGCGCTCGCGCAGCACGCGCTGGAAGGTCGGGTCGGCAGGAGACGACAGCACCTCCAGTTGCGGCTGCACGCCCAGGCTCAGCACGCGGACCTGGAACTGCGCTGGCAACTGGCTGCCGGGCACGTCCGCTTCCACCGTGAGGGCGCCGATCTGCAGGACCAGCAGGCCGTGCGGATTCACGCCCAGGGGCCGCGCCGACAGCACGGTGCCGATGCGCCAGCTCGGCGCGGCGGTGCCGGAGGCGGCACCGGCCCAGGTGAGGGCGGCCAGGCTGGTCGGTTGGATGATCAAGTCGGTTCCTGCACGCGGGCGCCGTGGGTGCGAATGGGTTCGTCCCGAAGGACATCGGCCGCGTGCAGTCGAACTTGAGCCACGGCCGGCGCCGGCGGATTGCCTCACTACGCCCTAAAGCGATCGCGCCCGTGGCCGATAAGTCCTCGTCAGCGCAGTGGCGCGAGTGGAGTGGCGGCATGGCCGGCAAACGGGCGGCGAAGCAGAAAGATGACGGACAGGAACCGGCGGCGGACGGCGCGGCCGTGGTGGTGCTTCCGGCGGACTGCCGCATCGCCGCCCAGGCCGCGCTGAAGGCGGAACTGCTGGGTGCGCTGAAACAAGGCGCCATCGTGGTGCTGGACGGCAGCCGGGTGGAGCGTGTCGACACCGCGGCCCTGCAGTTGCTGGTGCTGTTCCGGCGCGAATTGCAGGCGCGCGGCGGCACGCTGGACTGGCGCGGCGCGAGCGAGGCGATCAACGAGGCGGCCGGCCTGCTCGGCCTGGCACGGATACTGGAACTGCCGGCCGCAGGGCTGGCCTGAACGAGGTGGCAGCATGGCAAAGATTCTTGCAGTAGACGATTCGGTTTCGATGCGCGGCATGGTGGCGTTCACCCTGCGCGGCGCCGGCCACGAGGTGGCCGAGGCCGAAAACGGGCAGCTGGCGCTGGACGTCGCGCGCGGCAGTTCGTTCGACCTGGTGCTGGCCGACGTCAACATGCCGGTGATGGACGGCATCGCGATGGTGCGCGAGCTGCGCGCGATGGATGCCTACAAGGGCGTGCCGATCCTGATGCTGACCACCGAGTCGCACACCGAGAAGAAGATGGAAGGCAAGGCGGCGGGCGCCACCGGCTGGCTGGTCAAGCCGTTCGATCCGGAACAACTGCTGGCCACCGTCAAGCGCGTGCTGGGTTAAGGAACACCATGAGTGCGGTCGACCTGACTCAGTTCCACAAGACCTTCTTCGATGAAAGCCGCGAAGGGCTCGACGCGATGGAGACCGCGCTGCTGGCGCTGGATTCGGGTTCGACCGACCACGAGCTGGTGCACACCATCTTTCGCGCCGCGCATTCCATCAAGGGCGGCGCCGCGACGTTCGGCTTCGGCGACGTGGCCGCGTTCACCCACGTCGCCGAATCGTTGCTGGAAGAAGTGCGCAGCGAACGGCGTGCGGTGGACTCCGGACTGATCGAGGCGTTGCTGCGCTCGGTCGATTGCCTGCGCGCGATGCTGGACCGCTCCAGCCAGGGCCAGCCGGTGGCTGATGCCGAGAGCGAGGCGCTGCGTGTCGAGCTGGTGCAACTGGTCAGCGGCGAGATTGCCGCGCCGGCCAGCGCGACCACACCTGCGGCGGCGTCGGCAAGCGGTTGGACCATCGGGTTCACCGCTTTGCCGCACCTGCTGCAGACCGGCAACGATCCGCTGCGGCTGTT
>CAVPQF010000030.1:0-9020 GCA_963707225.1 uncultured Gammaproteobacteria bacterium | reverse complement strand
CCGAGGTCGAAACCGAGTCGAACGGCCGCGAGACGATCATCGTCCACGAGCTGCCGTACCAGGTGAACAAGGCGCGGCTGATCGAGAAGATCGCCGAGCTGGTCAAGGAGAAGAAGCTCGAAGGCATCAGCGAGCTGCGCGACGAATCCGACAAGGACGGCATGCGCATCGTCATCGAGATCCGCAAGGATGCGATGGGCGACGTGGTGCTGAACAACCTTTTCCAGCAGACCCAGCTGCAGGTGACCTTCGGCATCAACATGGTGGCGTTGCTCGACGGCCAGCCAAAGCTGCTGAACCTCAAGGACATCCTCGAGGCGTTCATACGGCATCGCCGCGAAGTGGTCACCCGCCGCACCATCTTCGAGCTGCGCAAGGCCCGTGCCCGTGCGCATATCCTCGAAGGCCTCACTGTCGCACTGGCCAACATCGACGAGATGATCGAACTGATCAAGACCTCGGCGTCACCGGCCGAGGCGCGCGAGCGCATGGTTTCGCGGCACTGGGAGGCAGGCCTGGTGCGGGCCTTGCTGTCCGCCACCGGTGCCGATGCCTCGCGGCCGGAGGACATGGACCCGCGCGACGGGCTGAAGGCCGACGGCTACCAGCTGTCCGAAGCGCAGGCGCTGGAAATCCTGGCGATGCGGCTGCACCGCCTGACCGGGCTGGAGCAGGAAAAGCTTTCCGACGAATACCGGCAGATCCTGGAGACCATCCGTGGCCTGATCGAGATACTGGAGAACCCCGACCGCTTGCTGGAAGTGATCCGCGAGGAGCTGGAGGCGATCAAGGCCGAGTTCGGCGATGCCCGCCGCACCGAGATCCAGCATTCGCAGGAAGACCTCAACGTGCTCGACCTGATCGCGCCTGAAGACGTCGTCGTCACGCTGTCGCACACGGGCTACATCAAGCGCCAACCGGCCAGCACGTACCGGGCGCAGAAGCGCGGCGGCAAGGGCCGTTCGGCCTCGGCGCTGAAGGACGAGGATGTCGTCGAGCAGCTGTGGGTGGTCAACACGCACGACACCCTGCTGACCTTCACCAGCACCGGCCGCGTCTACTGGCTCAAGGTCTACCAGATGCCGGAAGCGGGCCCCGGCGCGCGCGGCAAGCCGATCATCAACCTGCTTCCTCTGGGCGAGGGCGAGAAGGTGCAGGCGGTGCTGCCGGTGCGCGAATACACCGACGACCGCTTCGTGTTCTTCGCGACCAGGCAGGGCACGGTGAAGAAAACCCCGCTGACCGAGTTCGCGTTCCAGCTGCAGAAGGGCAAGATCGCGATCAAGCTCGACGAGGGCGATGCCCTGGTCAACGTGGAACTGACCGACGGCAACAGCGACATCCTGCTGTTCGCCTCCAACGGCAAGGTCAACCGCTTCGACGAGAACACCGTGCGTTCGATGGGCCGCACCGCTACCGGCGTGCGCGGCATGCGGCTGGCCGAAGGCGCCCACGTGGTTTCGCTGATCGTGGCGGCGGAAGGCGACATCCTCACCGCGACGGAACGCGGCTACGGCAAGCGCACCCAACTGGCCGAGTTCACCAAGAAGGGGCGCGGTACGCAGGGCGTGATCGGCATCCAGTGCTCCGAGCGCAACGGCGCGCTGGTCGGCGCCGTGCAGGTCACCGAAGCGCATGAGCTGATGCTGATCTCCGACCAGGGCACCCTGGTGCGCACCCGCGTGGCGGAAGTCTCGCAGCTCGGCCGCAACACCCAGGGCGTCACCCTGATCCGCTTGCCCGCCAACGAAACGCTGGTCAGCGTGATGCGGCTGGAGGCGGACGAGGACAACGGCGAAGATGCCGGGATCGTCGACGCCAATGCACCGGCCGGCGACGAGGGTTCCACGGACGTCGAATCGGCAGTCACCGACGAATGAACCTGATGCACGCCTGAATCGAAAAACCCCGGCATCGCCGGGGTTTTTCGTTGCCGGGTCCGGGTTGCCTCAGTGGGCGATGGCCGCCAGCATCGCCTCGGCGCTGGAAACGCGCAGTTCGCCGGGTGCCTCCATCCGCAGCAGGCGCACCACGCCATCTTCCGCGTACAGCGCAAAGCGGCGCGTGCGCAGGCCCATGCCGAAGGCGGTGCCGTCCAGTTCCAGTCCCAGCGCGCGGGTGAAGCTGGCGTTGCCATCGGCCAGCAGCAACAGACCAGGGGGAACGTGTTGCGCGGCGGCCCAGGCTTGCATCACATAAGCGTCGTTGACCGATAGGCACATCACGTGGATGCCGCGTGACTGAAAGTCGGAAAAATGCTCGACGTAGCCGGGAAGATGCCGGTTCGAACAGGTTGGCGTGAAGGCGCCGGGCACGCCGAACAGCACCACCTTGCGACCGGCAAACAATTCGCCGGTCTGTGCTGGCTGGATGTCGCCATCGATGATCTTGATGGAAATGTCGGGAAGGGTGTCGCCGGGCTGGAGGCTCATGCGGGACTCGTTTGCGGGAAAAGGGGGGCACGCCATGCTAAACCGTCCGTCGCGCCGCCGCCTTGAAACCGTCTCGGCAGCACCTATTTTTCGCTGCAGCCGGCAATGGTGCCGCGAGACTATCGAGGAGGCAGTGACATGAATCCGAGTCGTCATTCCATCTGGGGCCATGATCTGGGGGCGTCCGAGGACTTCCGCCGGGCTCTGGGACGCTTTTTCAGCACCGATGACAACGACCAGTCCACGGTGGAAACCAGTCAATGGGCGCCGCGAGTGGATATCCGGGAGGAGGCCAAGCGTTTCATGATCCTGGTCGATGTGCCGGGTGTGGATCCGGCCACGATCGAGGTGAGCATGGACAAGAGCATCCTTACCATCAAGGGTGAGCGCAAGGTCGACAGCGAGGAAAACGCGGGCAAGTTGACCCGACAGGAACGCGTTTACGGGACCTTCCATCGTCGCTTCGCGTTGCCCGAGAGTGCCGATGCCGACGGCATCAGCGCACACGGCAAGTACGGCGTGCTCGAGATTTCGATACCGAAGAAGCCCGAGACGACCCCGCGGCGCATCACCATCAACACTGCCGGATAACCGCAACGCTATGTCAAAGCCCCATCCGCCGTGGATAATGATTCACGGCGGATCGCGGCTTTGTGCTGTGCGATACCGGTGATCAGGAGCTTGCGTGGAATTCAAAGACTATTACGAGATCCTGGGCGTGAAGCCCGATGCGAGCGAGGCCGAGATCAAGGCGGCGTATCGCAAGCTGGCGCGCAAATACCACCCGGACAAGAACAAGGAAGCCGGCGCCGAGGAGAAGTTCAAGGCAGTCAACGAGGCCAACGAAGTGCTCAAGGACGCCGAGAAGCGGCGTTCGTACGACCAGTTGCGCGCTGGCGGCTATCGGCAGGGCGAGCAGTTCCGCCCGCCGCCGGGCTGGCAGGGACAGCAGGGCTTCGGCGGCGGCGACGATGGCGACTTCAGCGATTTCTTCGAGAGCCTGTTCGGCCGCGGTGCCGCCGGCGGCCCGCGGGGCCAGCCGCGGCCGCGTCGCGGTCGCGACGTGCAGGCCTCGGTGCAGATCGACCTGCAGACCGCGTTCGACGGCGGCCGCACGCGGCTGGCCATGCAGGATCCGGCCGGCGGTGAGCGCGTGCTGGAAGTGAAGATCCCGGCCGGGATCCAGCCGGGCCAGGTGATCCGCCTGTCCGGCCAGGGCCAGGCCGGCATGGCTGGCGGACCGAACGGCGACCTGTTGCTGGAAGTGGGCATTCGCGAGGATGCGCGCTTCCGCCTGGACGGCCGCAACGTGGTGCATGTGTTGCCGATCACGCCGTGGGAAGCGGCGCTGGGCGCCACCGTGCCGGTGCCGACGCTGGCCGGTACGGTCGACCTGCGCGTTCCGGCCGGCTCGCAGTCGGGGCGCAAGCTGCGCCTGAAGGGTCGTGGCATGCCCGGCGCCCATCCGGGCGACCAGCTGGTGGAGCTGTCGATCCGCGCGCCGGCGGCCGACAACGACAGGCAGCGGGCCGCCTACGAGGCGTTGCGCGAGGAGTTCGGGGACTTCGACCCGCGCCGCTGAGTCGCCCGATCGGTGCAAACGAAAACGGCGCCGCAGGCGCCGTTTTCGTGAACCTGGGTCATGCCGATCGATCGGCAATGATCAGCCCGGCAGGAATTCCTGCAACGCCTTGACCAGTTCCTCTTCCTTGATCGGCTTCGTCACATAGGCCTTGGCGCCCTGGCGCATGCCCCAGACCTTGTCGGTTTCCTGATCCTTGGTGGTCACCAGGATGATCGGGATATGCGCTGTTTCGGCGTTCTTGCTGATCGTGCGGGTGGCCTGGAAGCCGTTGAGGTTGGGCATCACCACATCCATCAGGATCAGGTCGGGCATTTCCTGCTTGGCCACTTCCACGCCGGCGGCGCCGTCTTCGGCCGAGAGGGTTTCATGCCCGAGTTTTTCGACGATCCGCTTAATACCCAGCAATTGCGACGGGGAGTCGTCGACGATCAGGATGCGTGCCATAAGGTGTTGGTCCCCTGCGAGTTTCGTTGATTCTAAGCCGTGGTGATGGTACTTCCAAGCGCGGTTTCGTCAAACCGCGCCTTTGACGCGCACCAGCGTGCGTCCGAACGAGTCGCCAGCGAGCATACGCGCAAACACGCCGGGCAGTTCGTCGAGGCCCGCTTCGCGCGTGGCGATGCGATCCAGGTGCTGTGGTTTCCAGTCGTTGGCGAGGTGCCGCCAGATGCGGTCGCGAAGATCGCGCGCGGTGCCGGCCGAGGCTATTCCGAGCAGGCTGGCGCCGCGGATGATGAACGGCATCACCGTGCTGTCGAAGGCGATGCCGCCGGCATTGCCGCAGATCGCCACGTTGCCGTACGGATGAATCAGTGGCAGCAGTCCGCTCAGCATGGCGCCGCCGACGTTGTCCAGCGCGCCGCCGAATCGGGCCGAGTCCATCGGCTTGCCGCTGAAGGCGAGCTGATGGCGGTCGATGCACTCGCTGGCGCCGAGGCCGCGCAGGACATCGAAATGATCGGCCTTGCCGCTGATCGCGTGCACCTCGTAGCCGGCGCGGCTGAAGATGTCGATCGCCAGCATGCCGACGCCACCGCTGGCGCCGGTCACCGCGATCGGGCCCAGTGACGGCCTTTGCCGGTTGTCCTGCATGCGCAGCAGGGCCAGCGCGGCGGTGAATCCGGCGGTGCCGATGATCATGCTCTCGCGCAGGCTCAGACCTGCCGGCAGCGGGATCGTCCAGCGCGCGTCGAGGCGCGAGTATTCGCCGTAGCCGCCGTCGCGCGTCTCGGACAGGCCGCTGCCGGTACACAGCACCGCGTCGCCTTCCCTGAACGCGGGATCGGTCGAGGCGACCACGTGACCGGCCATGTCGATGCCGCCATTGAGCGGGTAACTGCGCAGGATGCGGCCCTTGCCGGTGCCGGCCAGCGCATCCTTGTAGTTGACCGAGGAGTACGCGACCTTGACCAGCACTTCGCCAGACGACAGGGCGCCGGTGTCCATGCTCTCGATGCCGGCGCGGTAGCCGGCGGCGTCGTCGTGGATGCGGAACGCGCGGAAGCTGGTCATGGATGTCCCTCGACGGTCGTTCAGGCGCTGACGCTGCTGGTGTCGATCCACTTGGGAATGTAGCTGCCCTGGTAGGCCTGCATCCAGTGGAACAGCGTGGTCATGTCGTCGCCGAACCAGATGCTGTCGCGTTGCTCGGGACGCACGAAGTTCTCGTCGACCATGTGCTCCATCATCGTGCGCAGGTCGCGGTAGTAGCAGCGCACGTCGAGGAACGCACACGGGTAACGGTGCAGGCCCAGTTGCGCCCAGGTCAGCATCTCGAACATCTCGTCCATCGTGCCGAAGCCGCCGGGCAGGGCGACGAAGGCGTCGGACAGTTCGTACATGCGTGTCTTGCGCTGGTGCATGGTCTCGACGACCACCAGTTCGCTCAGGCCGGGGTGGGCCACCTCGAGCTCCACCAACTGGCGCGGGATCACCCCGATGACCTTGCCGCCGCCGGCGAGCACCGCATCGGCCACCACGCCCATCAGGCCGACCTTGCCGCCGCCGTAGACCAGCGCGATGCCGCGCCGGGCCATTTCCGTACCGAAGGCGCGCGCCTGCTCGGCATACTCGGGATGCCGGCCGCTGCTGGAGCCGCAGTAGACGCAGATGGCGGTGGGTTGGGGCATGGGGCTGCCTTGGTGATTACGCGGAAACGTCAATGGTCGTCATTCCCGCGAAAGCGGGAATCCATCTTGACCCCGGCGTACGGCCACGGTGGATTCCCGCTTGACCAGCTTCGCTGTTGAAAAGCGACTCGCGGGAATGACGGCGGAGTGGCAATGAAGTCGTCCTGACCTCAGTTGCCTTTGTGGATGGCGCGCTTGTCGACCGACAGCGCAGCCTCGTGCACGGCCTCGGAAAGCGTCGGGTGGGCGTGGACGATGCGCGCCAGGTCCTCGGACGAGCCCTTGAACTCCATCGCCACCACGCATTCGGCGATCAGCTCGGACACGCCCGGGCCGACCATGTGCACGCCGAGGATGCGATCGGTTTCCGCATGGGCAATCATCTTCACTTGGCCAACGGCCTCGTTCATCGCGACGGCGCGGCCGATCGCGGCGAACGGGAAGCTGCCGACCTTGTACGGCACGCCTTCGTCCTTCAGCTGCTTCTCGGTCTTGCCGGCCCAGGCGATCTCCGGCTCGGTGTAGATCACCCACGGGATCGTGTCGTAGTTGACGTGGCCGGCCTTGCCGGCGATCCACTCGGCGACCGCCATGCCTTCCTCGAAACCCTTGTGCGCGAGCATCGGGCCGCGCACCGCGTCGCCGACCGCCCACACGCCGTCCACGCCGGTGTGGCAATGCTCGTCGACCACGATGCGGCCGCGCTCGTCCAGCTTCACGCCGGTGTCGTCGGCCAGCAGGCCGGCGGTATAGGCACGGCGGCCGACGGCGACCAGCAGCTTGTCGACGACGAGCTTCTGTTCGCCGTCCTTGTCGGTGTAGACCAGGTGCACGCCGTCCTTCTTCACCTCGGCCTTGTTGAGCTTGGCGTTGAGCTTGATGTCCAGGCCCTGCTTGGCGAATTCCCTGGCGGCGACCTTGGCGACGTCCGCGTCGGCGACGGAGAGGAATTCCGGCAGCGCCTCGATCACGGTGACCTCGGCGCCCAGGCGGCGCCACACGCTGCCCAGCTCCAGGCCGATCACGCCGGCGCCGATCACGCCCAGGCGCTTCGGCACGGCGTCGAGTTCCAGCGCGCCGGCGTTGTCGATGATGTTCTTGCCGTCGAATTTCGCGAACGGCAGTTCGATCGGCACCGAGCCGGAGGCGAGGATCACGTTGGTTGCGGCGATGGTCTGCCTGGCGCCGTCGTTGCCGGTGACCTCGACCTGGTTGCCCTTCAGCAGCTTGCCGGTGCCGAAGAAGCTGGTGATCTTGTTGGCCTTGAACAGTTGCGCCACGCCACCGGTGAACTGCTTGACGATCTTCTCCTTGCGGCCGATGAAGGTCTTGAGGTCGACCTTGGCGTTCTCGACGCTGATTCCGTGCACCGGCAGGTTGTGCGTGAGGTTGTAGAACTGCTTCGAGGAATCCAGTAGCGCCTTCGACGGGATGCAGCCCACGTTGAGGCAGGTACCGCCCAGCGCCTGCTTGCCATCCTTGCCGACGAAGGCATCGATCACGGCGGTTTTCAGGCCCAGCTGCGCGGCGCGGATCGCGGCGTGATAGCCGGCCGGGCCGCCGCCGATGACGATGACGTCGAATTTGTCGCTCATGGTTTTTGTGTCCTTGAAAGCGGGAACAGGGAACGGGGAACGGGGAACGGGGAACGGGGAACGGGGAACGGGGAACACGGGCGGCGGCTTCTACCGTTCCCCGTTCCCTGTTTCCCGTTCCCGCATCATTAGAGACCGAGCAGCATGCGCTGCGGATTCTCCAGCTGGTTCTTGATGTCGACCAGGAAGAGCACCGCGTCCTTGCCGTCGATGATGCGGTGGTCGTAGCTGAGCGCGATGTACATCATCGGCGCGGCGATGATCTGGCCGTTCTCGACGATGGGGCGTTCCTTGATCGTGTGCATGCCCAGGATGGCGCTCTGCGGCGGGTTCACGATCGGGGTGGACAGCAGCGAACCGAAGGTGCCGCCGTTGGTGATGGTGAACGTGCCGCCCTGCAGGTCGTCCAGCGACAGCTTGTTCGCGCGCGCCTTGGTGGCGTAGTCGGCGATGCCCTTCTCGACGTCGGCGAAGCTCATGTCCTGCACGTCGCGCAGCACCGGCGTCACCAGGCCCTTGTCGGTGGACACGGCGATCGAGATGTCCTGGTAGCCGTGGTAGATCACGTCGTTGCCGTCGACCGACGCATTGACGAACGGATAGCGCTTCAGCGCCTCGGCGGCCGCCTTGACGAAGAAGCTCATGAAGCCGAGCTTGATGCCGTGCTCCTTCTGGAACGCTTCGCCCAGCGTCTTGCGCATCTTCGTCACTTCGCTCAGGTTCACTTCGTTGAACGAGGTGAGCATGGCGATCGAGTTCTTCGACTGCATCAGGCGCTCGGCGATGCGTGCGCGCATGCGGGTCATCGGCACGCGCTCTTCCGGACGCGCGCCCGGGGTCGGCTTCGCCGCCGGTGCGGCCGCGGCGCCCTTGCCGTAGTTGACCAGGTCTTCCTTGGTCACGCGGCCGTCGCGGCCGGTGCCGGCGACCTTGGACGGGTCGATCTTTTCTTCGGTGGCGACGCGCAGGCCGGCCGGGGAAAGATCCTCGGCGCCCTTGGCGGCGGCCTTCGGCGCAGCCGGCGCGGGCGCGGCGGCTGCGGGGGCGGGGGCGGGAGCTGCAGCCGCCGGTGCCGGTGCCGCAGCCGTGGCGCCTTCCTCGATGATCGCGATGATCTGCTCGCTGTTCACCGTGTCGCCGACCTGGTGGCGGATTTCCTTCAGCACGCCGTCGACCGGCGAGGGCACTTCCAGCACCACCTTGTCGGTTTCGAGGTCGACCAGGTTCTCGTCGCGCTTCACCGCGTCGCCGGCCTTCTTGTGCCAGCTGGCGATGGTGG
>CAVPQF010000029.1:0-11012 GCA_963707225.1 uncultured Gammaproteobacteria bacterium | reverse complement strand
CCACGATCAGGATGTAGCCGTTCATCGCCGCCTCGCTGAAACCGAGGATGTACAGCGGCGCCAGCACGCAGACGCGGGTGGCGATCAGCTCCAGCATGTGCTGGCGCGAGCCGGCCAGCCAGTCCATCGTCTTCACGCTGTGGTGCACCGCGTGGAAGCGCCACAGGAACGGCACCTCGTGGTACGCGCGGTGGGTCCAGTACTGCGCCAGGTCGGCCACCAGCACGCACAGCAACAGCTGCGGCAGGAACGGGATGTCGCGTACGGCCTGCTGGAAGTCGCTGCTGACCAGCCATCCGAACAGGTGGTGCAGCAGGAAGTTCACCGTGAGCAGCGCCAGGCCCACGATGAAATGGTTCACCGCGAAATGCTTCAGGTCAGTCTGCCACTCCTTGCGGAAGATCGCCTGGCCCTTGTACAGCGGAAACAGCTTCTCGATCACCACGAAGATCAGCGTCGAGCCCAGCAGGTCCAGGATGAACCAGTCCAGCCCGATGTACGGCGTGTGGTCGGGGAAGCTGCCCACCGGCACGCGCGAGCCGCCCAGCGCGGTGGCCGCGATCACCAGCACGAAGGCCACGATGTTGAGGTTGCGCTGGCGGTTGAGGATGACATTGCCCAGCGAGATGCCGCCGGCCACCAGCAGCCCCGCCAGCAACACCTGGCGCAGCACGTCGACCGAATACTTGTGGCGCAGGTCCGGCGTCGTCAGGTATTGCGGAAAGTGGAACGCGAGCACCGCCAGCAGGCCCAGGAAGCCCAGCGACAGCGCGATCACGCCGCTGATCC
Source organism: uncultured Gammaproteobacteria bacterium (assembly GCA_963707225.1). GTDB lineage: Bacteria > Pseudomonadota > Gammaproteobacteria > Xanthomonadales > Rhodanobacteraceae > Rhodanobacter. Next base: position 10,223 of record CAVPQF010000029.1, on the reverse strand, counting down.
TGCCCAGCCCCGGCTTCAGCTCGCCGTCGCGATGCAGCAGCTCGCGGGTTTCCGCCACCGGCGCCTTCACGGCACGTTCGATGGCTTCGCGCTTCGAATGTTCGCTCACGGGTGATCCTTCACGTTGGGCGCCGGCCGGCGCTCCCGGCATGGTAGCGGACCGGCACGAAGGCTTTAAAGGCGCCGGCGCCAGCCCCATGTGGGATAGTTCCGGACCGACCGCCAACGAACTGACTCCATGGATTCACTGATCGCCCTCGCCGAAAGCAAGCTGTTGTCCCCCGGCGGCATCGCCACCGGCGACCTCGACCGCGTCTTCACCCAGCTGATGGGTCCGTCGATCGACGCCGCCGATCTGTACTTCCAGCATTCGCGCAGCGAGTCGTGGACACTGGAAGAGGGCATCGTCAAGGACGGCAGCCACTCGATCGAGCAGGGCGTGGGCGTGCGCGCGATCAGCGGCGAGAAGACCGGCTTCGCCTATTCCGACGAGATCGTGCTGCCGCAGCTGCTGGAAGCCTCGAAGGCCGCGCGCGCGATCGCGCACGACGGCCGCGGCGCCGGCAAGCCGCTGGCGCTGAACGGCGCGCGCCAGCTGTACCCGGCGATCGACCCGGTCGAGAGCCTGCCGAACCCGGACAAGATCGCGCTGCTGCGCGAAGTCGATGCGTACGCGCGCGCGCGCGACCCGCGCATCAGGCAGGTCATCGTCAGCCTCGCCGCGACCATGGACACCATCCTGATCGCCGCCTCCGACGGCACCCTGGCCGCCGACGTGCGCCCGCTGGTGCGCATCAACATCCAGGTGATCGCCGAGCAGAACGGCCGGCGCGAGCAGGGTTATTCCGGCGGCGGCGGCCGCTACGGCTACCGCGAGCTGATCGAGAACGGCCGCGCGCTGGCGTTCGCCGACGAGGCGGTGCGCCAGGCGCTGGTGAACCTGGATTCGGTCGACGCGCCGGCCGGCCAGATGACCGTGGTGCTCGGCCCCGGCTGGCCCGGCGTGCTGCTGCACGAGGCGATCGGCCACGGCCTGGAAGGCGACTTCAACCGCAAGGGCAGCTCGGCGTTCTCCGGTCGCATCGGCCAGCGCGTGGCGGCGAAGGGCGTCACCATCGTCGACGACGGTACGCTTGCGGGCCGCCGCGGTTCGCTCAGCATCGACGACGAAGGCACGCCGACCGAATGCACCACCCTGATCGAGGATGGCATCCTGAGAGGCTATATGCAGGACAAGCTCAACGCGCGCCTGATGGGCATGGCGCCCACCGGCAACGGCCGCCGCGAATCGTTCACCGCACTGCCGATGCCGCGCATGACCAACACCTACATGCGGGCCGGCTCGCACGATCCGGCCGAGATCATCCGCTCGGTGAAGAAGGGCCTGTACGCGCCGAACTTCGGCGGCGGCCAGGTCGACATCACCAACGGCAAGTTCACCTTCTCGGCCAGCGAGGCGTACCTGATCGAGGACGGCAAGATCACGCGGCCGGTGAAGGGTGCCACGTTGATTGGCTCCGGACCGGACGTGCTCAATCGCGTCTCGATGATCGGCAACGATCTGGCGCTGGATGAGGGTGTGGGCGTGTGCGGCAAGGATGGGCAGAGTGTGCCGGTCGGCGTGGGGCAGCCGACGCTGAAGATTGATTCGATGACGGTGGGCGGTACCGCCTCGTAGCCGCGCGGGGACGTCCGTTCGCCGGCGGCATGGTTCCGTGGGTTCAAAGTATTTGCGCGTGGGCGCCGTGGTGGCGACCTGCCGCGGCGGAACGGCGCCGTGCCGTTCATCGGATTGCTTGATCGAAGTCAACACGTAGTACATCCTTCAGCTCAGGCTGGCGACGTTCTTCCCGGCGACGGAGCGGATGCGCATGAACGGTCATTGCAAGGGCCACGCTGGTGGCCGGTTCGTCTCCATGCGCCTGCCGCGGCGCTGGGTGTTGCTGGCGGTGCTGGCGTGGCTGGCGGTCGTGCCCACCCTGGCGCTGGCAGTGCCCTCGTATGCACGGCAAACCCAGCTCGCCTGCGTGGCGTGTCACGTCGGTGCCCTCGGCCCCGAGCTCACCGCGTTCGGGCGACAGTTCAAGCTGATGGGCTACACCATGAAGGTCGGCGACGCGAAGGAGTTGCCGCTGTCGGTGATGCTGGTGGAGTCGTTCACGCATACGCAGAAGGCCCAGGCCGATGTTCCCGCCAAGGGCTTCGGCACCAACGACAACACCGAGCTCCAGCAGGCCTCGGTGTTCCTGGCCGGGCGGCTGAGCGAGCACATCGGCGTCTTCGCACAGGCCACCTATTCCGAAAACGGGGGGCTGCTTGGCTGGGACAACGTGGATCTGCGCTACGCGCGCATGTTCAGCCGCGGCAGCCACACCGGCATCTGGGGTGTCACGGTCAACAACAACCCCACCGTCAGCGATGTGTTCAACACCGCGCCGGCGTGGATGTACCCGTACATGTCGGCGGACCTGGCGCCCGGCGCTCCGGCCCAGCCGATGCTGTTCGGAGGCCTGGGCGGTCAGGTGATCGGAGCCAGTGCCTACGCGCAACTGGACGGCGCCTGGTATCTGGAGGCCGGTGGCTATCGCTCGCTGTCGCCGGCATTCCTGCGCCGCGTCAATGCGGACTACGGCGGCCGCCTGAGCGGGATCACGCCATACGCGCGCGTGGCCTATACCTGGAACCTGCCGAAGGGCGACTTCACCGTCGGCGGTTTCGTGCTGAACATGCGCCGCGGCCTGGCTGGCACCAACCTCGCCGGCGATGCGGTACCCGTGGCCGGGCCAACGGACCGCTTTCGCGATGTCGGGCTGGACTCCAGCTACCGATACGTCAATGCCGACCACAGCTTCACCGCGGGCGCACTGTACGTGCACGAGCAGCAACGCCTGGACGCCACCTACGCCGACGGCGGCGCCGATCATCTGCACGACAGCCTGCAGGCGTTCAACCTCAAGGGCAGCTACTGGTATCGCCAGACCTATGGCGTGACCCTGGCGTCGTTCATCGATAACGGCAGCAACGACGTCACCCTGTACGGCAACAACGGCTCGCCGGATACCCGCGGTGAATCCATCGAGCTCGACTACAACCCGTTCGGCAAGTCCACTTCGTGGCGGCAGCCCTGGGCCAACGTGCGGCTGGGCCTGCAGTACACGTACTTCACGCGCTTCAGCGGGCTGGTGCACAACATCGACGGGGCAGGGCGCAACGCCAGCGCCAACAACACGCTCTACTTTTACGTGTGGCTGGCGATCTGATTGGCTGGCGACCCGAGCAGAGCCAAGAGCTTTCGTCTGCCTGCGGCAGCCGAGCCACCTTTCTCTGTGTCGGTACACGCAAAGAGAAAGTAACTCGGCCTCCGAAGGAGGGCGAAAGCTCTTCGGCTCTGATGCCAGTGCGCAGAAGAGCAGAAGAGCAAAAGCGATTCCTGCCTTCGCAGGGATGACGATTGGTGGGATTGCCTACATGCGCGCGTCGCGCAAGGGGTCGCGCATCACTCAGCCTTCGGCCGAATCACCCTTCTGCGCCAGATCCTTCAGCAACTGAAAAATCTCCCGGTACGCCCTTGGCGGCTTGTTCGGCGTGTCCTTCTCGATGCGCGCCTGGCGCACCAGCGAGCGCAGGTGCTGCCGATCGACCTGCGGATGCTCGGTGATCAACTCGGACAGCGCGGCTTCGTCCTCGGCGACCAGGCGGTCGCGCATCGCTTCCAGGCGATGCATGGCGGCGGTTTCCTGGCGCTGCTTCTCGCGGTTCTCGCCGAGTTCGGCGCGCACCGCGGCGAAGTCGTCGTCGCCGTAGCGGCGCATCACCTTGGCGAGGAAGGCGAGCTGGCGTTTCTTCGCGCCGTGCGCGGTCATGCGGCGGGTGATGTCGATTTCGCGGCGCACGTCGTCCGGCAGCGCCAGCTTGGCCAGCCGGCTCGGCTGCAGGTCGACCAGTTGCTGCGCCAATACCAGGACGGCCAACGCCTCGCGGCGCTGCTGGGTGCGGCTGGGGCCGTAGTCCTCGTCGTCGAGTTCGGTCTGGTTGCGGCTGCGGCTCGGGCTCACGGGTTCATTCCAGAAGAAAACGGGTGGATCAGGCGTGCGGGTCGTTGCTGGCCAGCCCGGTCGGGCCTGGTTCGGCCGGGTCCGGTTCGGCCTGTTCCAGCGCGAAGCGGGCGATCGGCTCGCCGTCGAGTTCGATGGTCTCGCTGAACATCGCGGCGGGGCGCACCCACAGGCCGTGATCGCCGTAGAGCGCCTGGTAGACCACCAGCGGTTCCATCGTTTCGCTGTGGTGTGCGGTGCCCAGCACGCGATAGCGCTGACCCTTGTAGTGACGATAGATGCCGGCGGTGGGTTGCATGGGCGTTCTCCGCAGCTCTTTTCATTTCGCCGCCGCGCCCCCACGTTTTGGGGCCAGCGGTCGCGAACCGCTTATTCTACCCGCCTAATCCCCAGGAAAGCCCGAACGTGAGCGAAGTTGCCATCAGCCAGGACCGCAGCCAGCAGGAACTCGACCGACTGGCCGAGCTCGCCGAGGACGTGATCCGCCGCGCCCGCGCCGCCGGCGCCAGCCAGGCCGAGGTGGCCGCCAGCATGGACACCGGGCTCAGCGTGAACGTGCGCCTGGGCGAGGTGGAGACGGTGGAGCATACCCGCGACCGCGGTTTCGGGCTCACCGTGTACTTCGGCCAGCGCAAGGGTTCGGCCAGCACGGCCGACCTCAACCCCGATTCGATCCAGGCCACGCTGGACCAGGCCTGCGCGATCGCGCGCTTCACCGAGGCCGATCCGGCCGCGGGGCTGGCCGATGCCGCGCGCATGGCAAGGTCATTCCCCGACCTCGACCTGTGGCATCCGTGGGACATCGACACCGCGCGCGCGATCGAGCTGGGCATCGCCATCGAGGCGGCCGGCCGCGCACACGCCGGCATCAGCAATTCCGACGGCGCCGGCGTGCAGGCCGGGCAGGGGTTGTCGGTGTACGCGAACTCGCACGGCTTCGTCGGGCGCGAGCGCGGCACGCGGCATTCGCTGTCGCTGGCCTTGATCGCCGGCGACGAGGACGGCATGCAGCGCGATTACTGGTACGACAGCGTGCGCGCGGCCGGCGATTTCATCAGCGCGCAGGCGCTGGGCGACAAGGCCGCCGAACGCACGCTGGCACGCATGGGCGCGCGCAGCCTGTCGACGCGGCAGTGCCCGGTGCTGTTTGCGCCGGAGCTGGCGCGCGGGCTGATCGGCCACCTGCTCGGTGCGGTCAGCGGCGGCGCGCTGTATCGCCAGGCCAGCTTCCTGCTCGACCACGTCGGCAAGCCGGTGATGCCGGGCTGGCTGAATATCGACGAGCGGCCGCACCTGCCGCGTGGCCAGGGCTCCGGCAACTTCGACGCCGAAGGCGTGGCGACCATCGACAGCGCGTTGATCGAAGGCGGCGTGCTGGCGCGCTACGTGCTGGGCAGCTACTCGGCGCGCAAGCTGGGGCTGCAGTCGACCGGCAACGCGGGTGGCATCCACAACCTGATCGTGGAGCCGGGTGCGGTCGACGGCGAGCGCAGCGATTTCGACGGCATGCTGCGGCGCCTGGGCAGCGGCCTGCTGGTGACCGAGGTGATGGGGCAGGGCGTGTCCACCGTCACCGGCGACTACTCGCGCGGTGCATCCGGCTTCTGGGTCGAGCACGGGCAGATTGCCTATCCGGTGGAAGGCATCACCATCGCGGCGAACCTGCGCGAGATGTTTGCCGGCATCGTCGCCGTGGGCACGGATGTCGACCCGCGCTCGCACATCCTCACCGGCTCGATCCTGCTCGATCGGATGACCGTCGCCGGCGAGTAGCCCGCGATTGCTGCAGGAGCGCACCCTGTCCACAAGGGACTTCCTTCGGTCGTGCGCGATGATCTTCGTCAGGTGACAGAAAGTTTCGCAGGTCGGGCACCGCCCGCCGCTCCTGCGGCGTGATCCATCGTCGAGAGCCGGCGGACAATGTCCGCCCTACGACGCAGGGGCATCGCGTGCGAGCGGGCGCAGATTCATGCGGCAAAGCGGCGCAAGCCTTGCTAGCATCGGCACAACCGGCCGGTGAGCCGTCGACGCTAGTTCTGACTACCAAGGAGATGCTCATGAGCGTTCCACCCGAGTCCGTCATCCCGCCCCCGCCAGGCGAATCGCCGATGGCCGGAGCCCCTTCCGCCGAGGAGCGCCAGTGGGCGATGTTCGCGCACCTGTCCGCGCTGGTCGGCGTGATCATCCCGCTGGGCAGCATCATCGGACCGCTGGTGATCTGGCTGATCAAGAAGGACACCATGCCGTTCGTCAACGACCAGGGCAAGGAAGCACTGAACTTCAACATCACCGTGGCGATCGCGGCCATCGTGGGCTGGATCCTGTGCTTCATCCTGATCGGCTTCCTGGTGCTGGCGGTGCTGGCGATCGGCTGGCTGGTGTTCGTGATCATCGCCACGATCAAGGCGAACGAGGGCACCACCTACCGCTACCCGTTCACGCTGCGGCTGGTCAACTGAAACAACGCTTCGCGTGATGAAACGAGGGCGGCGCAAGCCGCCCTTTTCATTGCGCGGGGTTCGATCAATAACGGCGGTGGGCGGCGTATAGCGCCAGCTCTTCCAGCAGGGTCGCGCGTGCGCCCAGTGGCGCGATCGCGGCCAGCGCGGTGTCGGTCAGTTCGGCCAGCCGGGCGCGCGAGGCGTCGAGGCCGATGATCGAGGGGAAGGTGGGCTTGGCGGCGGCGGCGTCCTTGCCGGCGGTCTTGCCGATCACCGCCGCCTCGCCTTCCACGTCGAGGATGTCGTCGCGTACCTGGAACGCCAGGCCGACCGCATGGGCGTAGCGGTCCAGCGCCTGCAAGGTGTCGCCGTCGGCACCAGCGGCGAGCGCACCCAGTTGCACCGAGGCGCGGATCAGCGCGCCGGTCTTGCAGGCGTGCATGTGCTCCAGTTCGTCCAGCGTCAGCGGATGGCCGACCGCGGCCAGGTCCAGCGCCTGGCCGCCGGCCATGCCTTCGGCGCCGCAGGCGCGGCCGAGCGTGCGCAGCATCGTCATGCCGGTGGCGGTGTCGGTCTGGCGCGAGATGTCGTCGGCGAGGATCTCGAACGCCAGCGCCTGCAGCGCGTCGCCGGCGAGGATCGCCATCGCCTCGCCGTACACGATGTGGCAGGTCGGGCGGCCGCGGCGCAGCGCGTCGTCGTCCATCGCGGGCAGGTCGTCGTGCACCAGCGAGTAGGCGTGGATCAGTTCCACCGCGCAGGCGGCGGCGTCCAGCTGCGGCCCGTCTTCACCCAGCGCATGCGCGGCGGCGTAGACCAGCAGCGGGCGCAGCCGCTTGCCGCCGCCGAGCACGGCGTAGCGCATCGCGCCATGCAGGTCGGCGGGAGACTGTTCGGTCGGGGGCAGGCTGTGATCCAGCGCCTGTTCGGCACGGAGGATCAGTGCTTGCAGGGCAGGACCAAGCTCAGAGTTCGGGTTCAAACGGTTCGGCGCTGTCGGGGGCATCGGGATCAAGCAGCAGGCGCACGCGCAGTTCGGCCTGCTCCAGCGACTGCTGGCAATGACGGAACAGGCCGATGCCGCGCTCGAACGAGGCCAGCGATTCGTCCAGGCTCATGTCGCCGCCTTCCATCCTGGCGACCAGTTGCTCCAGCTCGTCGAGGGAGTGTTCGAAGTCGGCGGCGGGCGGGGTCTTGCCGGGTGCGGGTGCGGTCTTGGCCATGGCCCGCAACGCTAGCGCAGCGGGCGCCCGGAATCAATCTGCGCGGGCGGCGGAAAGCCTCTGGCGTGACCGGGATCAGCGCCCCGGACGCCAGCGCGGCAGGGCGCCGGCGCGATGGAAAATCGCGGCGCCGCGGGCGCTGATCCAGCGGTCGGCCACCGCGACCAGTTCATCGCCGGCATACAGCAGCGGGCAGGCGTTGCGCTGCCACGGCGGCAGGCGCGATTGCTGGAACAGGTCGCGCAGCTCGCGCGTATGCGCGTCGCCGTCAGGCTTGATGCGTTCGCCGCCGTGCCGCAGGCACACGTGCAGCGGCTCGGCGAAGCGGGCGCCTGCGACGGTCAGCTGCAGCTCGCCACCATCGGGCAGGGCCAGCGGCCCGCCGTGCCAGGACACCTGCCACTCGGCATCGGCGATCCGTTCGGGTGGCAAGGCCCACAGCCGGTCTTTCCAGATATGCAGTTCGGCGCCGGCCCAGCGGATGCATGGCAGCTGGCCGGCACGCGCGCCGCACTGGCGTTCGATCTGCCGCCGCTGCGCGCTGGTGGGGGCGGGCAGGCCGCGCGCGCGCAGCCAGTGATCGAGCAGCGGCTCGCGCAAGGCCGGCGCCAGCGCCAGCCAGCCGCGGGCGTCCAGGCTGCCGCTGGCAGGGTCGTGCAGCGCGTCGAACGCGGCCAGCCATTGCGCCTGCAGCGCATCCGCGGCGGCGCGGCACAGTGCGGCGCTGTGCAGGATCGAATCCACCGCCTGCGGCCAGTGCTGCGCGAGCCGCGGCAGGACTTCGTGGCGCAGCTGGTTGCGCGCCAGGCGGGTGTCGCGGTTGGATGGATCGTCGATGCAATCCAGCTGCCGTGCCTCGACGTAATCGCGCAGTTGCTGCCGCGGCAGCGCCAGCAGCGGCCGCCACAGCTGGCCGCGGCCGAACGGGCGCAGCGCACGCATGCCGCCCAGCCCTTCCGGCCCGGCACCGCGCAACAGTTTCAGCAGCACGGTCTCGGCCTGGTCGTCGCGATGATGGCCGAGCACCAGGTATTCGCCGTCGCGCAATGGCGCAGCCAGTGCGGTGTAGCGCGCGTCGCGGGCGGCGGCCTCCACGCCGCTGCCGGCGCCGCCGTCGACCTGCACGAGCAGCACCTCGCACGGCACGCTCAGCGCGGCGCAGAAGCGTTCGCAGTGCCGTGCCCATGCCGCACTGTCCGCGTGCAGGCCGTGATCGACGTGCAGCGCGCGCAGTCCGCGCGCGCGCGCTTCGGGCAACTGCGCCAGCGCGTGCAGCAGGGCTGTGGAATCCGGGCCGCCGCTGAAGGCCACGCACAGCGCCGCCGGCGGCGCTGCCGTCAGCGCAGCCTGCAGGTGACGGTGCAGCGGATCGCTCACTTCGGGTCGCTCATTTCTTTGGAGCGCGCGGCCGCACGTAGATGTGCTTGCCGTTGCCGATCAGGCGCTCCTCGGTGTCGAACAGGCCGATGCCCTTGATCAGGCCGCTGAGCTTGGCGTAACCGTAGTTGCGCGAGTCGAAATCGGGCGACTGCTTGTTGATGATGCTGCCGATCGCACCCAGGCCGGCCCAGCCGGTTTCATCGGAGGCGGCCTCGATCGCGTTGTGCAGCAGGTTCATCAGGTGCGTATCGCCGCGAAGCTCCTTCGCCGAGCGCTGCTTGGGCGCGGCTTCCGTTTCGGCCGTGCTGGCCGACGCGCCGGCCAGCACCTCGGTATAGATGAACTTGTCGCAGGCGGTACGGAACGGCTCCGGCGTCTTGCGCTCGCCGAAGCCGTAGACGGTCAGCCCGGATTCGCGGATGCGCGAGGCGAGCCGGGTGAAGTCGCTGTCGCTGGACACGATGCAGAAGCCGTCGAAGCGCTCGGCGTAGAGCAGGTCCATCGCGTCGATGATCATCGCCGAGTCGGTGGCGTTCTTGCCGACGGTGTAGCGGAACTGCTGGATCGGCTGGATCGAGAGGCGCAGCAGCACTTCCTTCCAGCCGTTGAGGTCGGGCTTGGTCCAGTCGCCATAGATGCGCTTGACGTGCGCCGTACCGTACTTGGCGATCTCGGCGAGCAGGCCTTCGACGATCGCCGGACGGGCGTTGTCGGCGTCGATCAGTACCGCGAGTTTGTCGTGGGCCATGGCGGATCCCGGCAACAGGAAGGTGATGCCGATGGTAGCGCCAAGCAGGTGACGGATGCCGCGGCGGGCGCTATTCCTGGTATGCGCCGTAGCTGCGCAGGCGCTTGTAGCGCTGCTCGAGCAGGTCGGTGAGCGGCATCGCCTCGAGTTCGTCGAGCTGCTTCAGCAGCACCGCCTTCAGGCGGATCGCCATCGAGCGCGGGTTGCGGTGGGCGCCGCCCAGCGGCTCGCGCACGACCTTGTCGATCAGGCCGAGTTCGAGCAGGCGCGGCGCGGTCATGCCCAGCGCCTCGGCGGCGTCCTTCACCTTGTCCGGGCTCTTCCACAGGATCGAGGCGCAGCCTTCCGGCGAGATCACCGAATAGGTCGAATACTG
>CAVPQF010000028.1:0-22799 GCA_963707225.1 uncultured Gammaproteobacteria bacterium | reverse complement strand
TGCATGGTGCCACCTTCGATCGCGGCGGCGGCCTGTGCATCGCCGGCCCGTGCCGCGGCGAACACCTGCGCGCTGTGGCGGTGCAGGTCGAAGACGGCGAGGTAAGGCTGGCGCGGGAGGCATGATGCGAGTGGATGCCCCATTCACGCCGACCGTGCAAGATGCAACGGGTTGGCCCTACAGCCGTCCGTCGACGGCGGCCACGGGCAGCAGGCTCTTGATGTCGAACACGGCGCAGTTCTCGCGGCCGTAGCGGCGGATGTCCGCGTCGCCGTGGCCAAGGAAGTCCCGGTGCGCCACGGCCAGCACGATGGCGTCGTAAGCGTGTTCGGCAGGTTGGCCGATCGGGTCGATGCCGAGCTTCTGCCAGGCCTCGACTGGATCGGCCCAGGGGTCGTACACGTCCACCTGGGCGTGCGTGGCTTCGAGCTCGCGCACGATTTCCACCACGCGGGTGTTGCGCAGGTCGGGGCAGTTTTCCTTGAAGGCCAGGCCCAGCACCAGGATGCGCGAGCCGACCACGTGGATGCGCTTGTTCGCCATCAGGCGGATCACCTGGTGCGCCACGTACAGCCCCATGCGGCTGTTGATGCGGCGCGCGGCGAGGATCAGCTCGGGGTGGTAGCCGAGGATGGTGGCCTTGTGCGTGAGGTAGTACGGGTCCACGCCGATGCAGTGGCCGCCGACCAGGCCGGGCTGGAACGGCAGGAAGTTCCACTTGGTGGCGGCGGCGTCCAGTACGTCCTGGGTGTCGATGCCCATGGTGTTGAAGATCATCGCCAGCTCGTTGACCAGCGCGATGTTGACGTCGCGCTGGGTGTTCTCGATGACCTTGGCCGCCTCGGCCACCTTGATGCTGGATGCCTTGTGCGTGCCCGCGGTGATGATGCGGCGGTACAGCGCGTCGACGAAGTCGGCGGTGTCGGGCGTGGAGCCGGAGGTGATCTTGGTGATCGTGGGCAGGCGGTGCTGCTTGTCGCCGGGATTGATCCGTTCCGGGCTGTAGCCGCAGCTGAAGTCCTGGTTGAAGCGCAGCCCGGAAACGCGTTCCAGCACCGGCACGCAGATCTCCTCGGTGGTGCCGGGGTAGACGGTGGATTCGTAGATCACGACGTCGCCGCGCTTGAGCACCGTGCCGATGCTGGCGCTGGCGTTCTCCAGCGGGCTCAGGTCGGGCCGGTTCGCTTCGTCGACCGGGGTGGGCACGGTGACGATGAAGACGTTGCACCCGGCGAGATCGCCGAGGTCGGTGGTGAAGCGCAGCTGGCTGGCAGCAGCGAGTTCCTCCGGCGGGGTTTCCTGCGTGTGGTCGCGCCCCGCGCGCAGTTCGGCGACGCGTTCGCCGCTGATGTCGAAGCCGGTGGTATCGAACTGCCTGCCGAATTCCACCGCCAGCGGCAACCCCACGTAGCCGAGCCCGACAACCGCGATTTTCGTGGATGGCAACGTAGGTATCTGCATGAGCCTGTCTGGATTTCCCCGGGTGGCCGCCAGTCTAGTGGGCTGGCGTGGATTGCATATAGCGCCGCGTACAGATGGCCGAAGGGAACCTCAGGCGAGGGTGCTCTTGCCTCGCCTCAGCCTCCGATCAACGCCGCGATCTCGGCCGTGCGTTCCCGCATCAATGCGCTGTCGCCGCGCGACTCCACGTTGAGCCGCAGCAGCGGTTCGGTGTTGGAGCTGCGCAGGTTGAAGCGCCAGTGGCCGAAGTCGGCGCTGATGCCGTCGGTGTGGTCGAGGGCGGGGGCGAGGTGGGCGTAGTGCGCCATCACCCGCGCGGTGGCGGCGCCGGCGTCGGCGACCTTGAAGTTGATCTCGCCGCTGCACGGGAAGGCGCGCATGCGGTCTTCCACCATCTCGGCCAGCGACAGGCCATTGGCCGAGATCAGGTCGGCGATCAGCAGCCACGGGATCATGCCGGAGTCGCAGTAGGCGAAGTCGCGGAAGTAATGGTGGGCGCTCATCTCGCCGCCGTAGATGGCGTTCTCGGCGCGCATGCGCTCCTTGATGAAGGCGTGGCCGGTCTTGCTCAGCACCGGGATGCCGCCGGCTTCGCGCACCATCTCGATGGTGTTCCAGGTGAGCCGCGGATCGTGGATGATCTTGCCACCCGGGTGCCGCGCCAGCAGCGCTTTGGCCAGCAGGCCGACCAGGTAGTAGCCCTCGATGAAGCGGCCGTCGGCGTCGAAGAAGAAGCAGCGGTCGAAGTCGCCATCCCAGGCCACGCCGAAGTCGGCGCCGTGCGCGCGCACCGCGTCGGAGGTGGCGGCGCGGCATTCGGGCAGCAGCGGGTTGGGGATGCCGTTGGGGAAATGGCCGTCCGCTTCGTGCTGGATGCGAATGAACTGGAACGGCAGGTGCGGGGCGAGCTGGTCGACGACCAGGCCGGCGCCGCCGTTGCCGGCGTTGACCACGATCTTCAGCGGCTGCAGCCGGTCGCGATCGACGTAGCCCAGCAGGTGCGCGATATAGGCGGACTTGTCCGTCACAAGACGCGGCGTTGCGGTGGCGGTCGGGATCGGCGCGTCGTGGCTGGCGGCGAAATCGCGGATGGCGAACAGTCCGCTGTCGCCGCTGATCGGCCGCGAGCCCTCGCGTACCAGCTTCATGCCGTTGTAGTCCATCGGGTTGTGGCTGGCCGTGACCATCACGCCGCCGGCGGCGCCGAGATGGTCGGTCTGGAAATAGACTTCCTCGGTGCCGCCCATGCCGATGTCGATCACCTCGCGCCCGGCCGCCTGGAAACCTTCGGTCAGCGCCGCCTGCAGCGCGGGGCTGCTCAGGCGCACGTCACGCCCCACCACCACCGGCCCCGGGCCGAGCAGGCCGGCCATGCCCAGGCCGATCCTGCGCGCCAGAGCCTCATCCAGCTCGTCGGGCACGCGGCCGCGAATGTCGTACGCCTTGAAGCAGGGGAGTGGGGTCATCCGTGCGTTCCTGATGTCGCGGTAAACCGCGAATGATAGCGGGGGCTGCGTTCCGTTCCCTATCCCGCAAAGCAGGGGAGGGTTGGCGTGGGGTGTGCTTCGCCTCAGCGGAATATCAGGTTGATCGCGAGCAGGGTGACGACGAGGACCAGGAAGGTCAGCGGCAGGCCCACGCGCAGGAAATCCTTGCCCTTGTAGCCGCCGGGGCCGGTGACCATCATCAGCGCCGGGTGGCCGGAGCTGAGCAGGAAGGTGTTGGACGAGGACACTGCCACGATCAGCGCATAGGCCGACGGGTTGCCGCCGGTGGCGACGGCCACGCTGATCGCGATCGGCACCATCATCACGGTGGCGCCCACGTTGGACATCACCTGCGAGAACAGCAGGGTGAGCACGGCCAGACACAGCTGCAGCAGCCACGGCGAGGCGCTGCCCAGGTGGTCCAGCACCACCTGCGCGATCCATGCGGCGGTGCCGGTGGCGTCCATCGACCAGCCCAGCGGGATGAGGCACGCCGTCACGAAGATCGTCTTCCAGTTGATCGCCTTGTACGCCTCGTCCATGTTCAGCACGCCGGACAGCAGCATGCCGATCGCGCCGGTCATCATCGCCACCGACAGGTCGAGGTTGGTGAACAGCGCCAGGCACTTCGCCAGCAGGAAGAAGCCCACCGCCTGCCAGATCTTGCCCGGGCGCTGCTGCTCCTTCGGAATGTCGGTGACGACGACGAGGTCGCGCTCCTCCGCAGCGAGCGACAGGTCGTGCCAGTTGCTGTGCAGCACCACGGTGTCGCCGGCGCGCAGGCTGACCGAGCGCACGTCGTCGCGCAGCACCTGGTCGCCGCGGTTCACCGCCAGCACCGAGATGCCGAAGCGCTTGCGCAGGCGCAGCTCGCCCACGGTGTGCTTGATGAAGCGCGACACCGGCGGAATCACCACCTCGGAAATGCCGGCGCGGGTGGGGTTGAACAGCTCGCCGAGCTGGCGCATGCGGGTGGACAGCCGGCACAGCTGGTTGTTGGCGAACTGGTTGAGCTGCTCGCGCGGGCCGAGCACGCCGAGCACGGAGCCGACCCAGATCACGTGGTCGGCCGGCGGCGCCATGCGCGCGTCGTTGCCGCTCTTGATCGCCAGGATCAGCGGCGCGTCGTGCAACTGCTCGGCCTCGCCGATGCTCATGCCGACCAGCGGGCTTTCCGCGGTGACGGTGAGCTCGGCGGTCTCGCCGACGATGCCGTAGGTCTCGGCGAAGTAGCTCTCGGTGCGTCCCGGCGTCACCTTCAGCCGTTCGTCCTCGTGGCCGGGCAGCAGCTTGCGGCCGAAGAAGTAGAAGTAGCCCACGCCCAGCAGCGCCAGGGTCAGGCCGATGGGGGTCACGCTGAACAGGCCGAACTTCGGGATCGTGTGCGCGCCCGGCGGCAGGTTCACGTTGGCGCTGGCGATCAGGTCGTTCAGCACGATCAGCGGCGAGTTCGCGATCAGCGTGGTGTTGGTGGCGGTGAGGATGCAGAACGCCATCGGCAGCAACAGCCGCGACAGCGGCACGCCGGTGCGCGCGGCCAGCCGGCTGCTGACCGGGATCATCAGCGCCGCCAGCGCCTGGCTGGGGATCACCGCGCTGAACAGGCTGGCGACCAGGTTGATCACCACGCCCAGGCGCGATTCCGCACCGCGCGCCATGCGCATCACGAAGTTCGCGGTGAGGTTGAGCACGCCGGCGCGGTCCAGCCCCTCGCCCATGATCATGATCGCGATGATCGCGATCACCGCGTTGCCGGCGAAGCCGTTGAATACGCGCTCGGAAGGGATCAGCCCGGTCAGCCCGATCACCACCACCACCAGCAGCGCCACCATGTCGGCGCGGATCCACTCCAGCACCAGCATCAGCATGGTGAAGCCCACCAGCCCGAGTACCAGGATCATTTCGGGGGTGAGCGAGAGTGCCACTAGCTGACGTCCCTGCGGCGCAGCTGGCTGCGGTGGATACGATGGGGCAGTGGAAGCTTCACGCTGCGACGATTCGTCCCTGGGTGGATAAGCGCGAGTATAAGCGGCGCGATGTGGTTGCTGGTGAACCGGAGGCCAAGAGCGACCCCACCCCAACCTGCGCAGGGGAGGGTTGGGGTGGGGCTGCTCTTCGCTCAAACCTTCCGATACAACAAATCCCACACCCCATGCCCCAGCTTCAGCCCGCGCCGCTCGAAGTGCGTCTCGATGCGCCACTCCGGCTTCTCGGCGTACTGCCCGGGGCCGAGCTGGTTGCGCCAGGCGGGGGCGGCTTCCATCACCTCGAGCATGTGCTCGGCGTAGGGTTGCCAGTCGGTGGCCAGGTGCAGCAGGCCGTTCGGAGCCATGCGCGAGGCGAGCAGGGCGACGAATTCGGGCTGGATCAGGCGGCGCTTGTTGTGGCGCTTCTTGTGCCACGGATCGGGAAACCAGATGCGCGCTTCGGACAAGGCGCCAGGGGCGATCTCGTGCTGGAGCACTTCCACCGCGTCGTGCTTGTACAGCCGCACGTTGCCGGCGTCGCGCGCTGCCAGCGCGTTCATCAGCCGGCCGACGCCAGGGCCGTGCACTTCGACGCCGATGAAGTCGCGTGCCTGGTCGTGCTCGCTGGCCCAGGCCAGTGCCTCGCCGTTGCCGAAGCCGATCTCCAGCACCAGCGGCGCCGACCGGCCGAAGCTCGCGGCGAAGTCGCGCGAGCTGCCCTGGTAGTCGATGCCGAAGCGCGACCACAACGTGTCGAACGCGCGTTGCTGCGCCGGCGTCATGCGTCCTTCGCGCAATACGAAGCTGCGGATGCGGCGCATGTATTCGGGAGTGGTGTGGTCGGGGGAGTCGGTCGTGGACATCCGCGCATTGTAGAGCTTTACCCCTGCCCAGCCCTCCCCTGCAAGCAGGGGAGGGAGCAGAGCGTGAGTCGACCAGTTTCTTCTCCCTCCCCTGTGCGCAGGGGAGAGTTGGGGTGGGGTCAGGCTCTTGCCTCAGTGCTGTCCCTGGTCCTCCCGCACCTGCTTGCGGTTGGACGGCCGCGCTTCGCTGCGCTGCGGCCGCGGCGTTTCGGCGCGCGATGGCGGCGGCGCCATGCGCTGCGGCGGTTGGTACTGCGGTTGCGGGCGAGATTGCGAAACCGGCTCGCGCTGCATCGGTGCAGGCATCGGGCGCGGCTGTTCGCGCACGTATGCGCGCGGCGCGGGCTCGGGTCGTTGGAAGCGCGGCGTGGCCGGTTCGCGTGCCGGTGCCGTCGGCTGCGGCCGTTCCCGCTGCACGACGCGGTCGGGCGGGTGGCGCTGGACGCGCTCGTCGTCGGCCGGCATGCGGCGAGGTTCGGCGCGACGGATCGGCGGCGCCTCCGACGGCATCGGACGGTTGCCGGAGATCGCACGCGACCGGTCTTCGGCGGCGGGGGCGATGTAGCTGACCCCCGGCCGTGGCGTCGCTGCACGGCGATCCATGTCGTCGCGGCCGCGCGGGTGGGCGAAGCGGGCGGAGCGCAGCTCGCCGTCGTCGCGCACCATGTCCGGCCTGCGGTCGGGCGTGGCCGGCGCGATGCGCGGAACGGCGGGAAGCTGCCCGGTCGCGGTGACTGGCCGGCGCGAAATGTTGTCGTTGCGGTCTGCCACGAACGGGCGCTGGCCACGGCCCTGGTTGTCCAGCACGCGCACGTTGCTGCGCGGCTTGGCGACGAACCTGTCGTTGCGCCCGGGAACGGGTACGTCTTGTATGGCGGGCGGCGCGCGGCGCGCCACCACCTGGCGGTTGAAGCCGCCGGCGGGCAGGTCGCGTGCATGCGCGTTGCGCGGTGGTGGCCTTGCCGCGTCGGCGATCGGGCGCGGCCGCTCGACACCGCGCGGCAGTACCGGCGCGTCGGTGAGCTTGCGCGGGTCGATCCGCATCATGTCGCGCTGCACGTGGCGGCCGCCGGCGAAGCTGCGGCCGGGCACGGCAGTGAAGCCGCGCGGTGCGTCGCGGTTGACGTAGTGGTCGCCGCGACCGGGCTGGCCGCGGCGGTAACGGTTGTAGTGGTCGTCGATGTCGCGGCGGTCGCGGCGCGGATCGTAGCCGTGGCGTCCGCGGATATTGCGGATGTTGACGTTGGCGTAGTAGGTGCGGCCGCAGCGGTACCACGGGTTGTAGAACTCGCCCGGGCCGAGCGGAAACCAGCCCACCGGCGCGCCGCCGATGCCGACCGACCAGCCACCGCCGCCGACGAAGGCGACCAGCGCCGGCGCGTAGATCGGGCGCACGCCGCGCGGTCCGGGGATCCAGCCCCAGCCGCCGCGCACGTAGGCCCAGCGGCCGTAGTGGTACGGCGCGAAGCCCCACGGGGCATCGTCCACCCAGGTCCAGCCCCACGGCGCGATATAGGCCCAGTGGCCGTTGCGGTACGGCGCCCAGTTGGCGCCGACGTCGCGCGGGAACCACACCGCGCCGTACTCGCTGGTGTCCTGCCAGGCGCCGTACTGGTCGAGGTCCTGGTAGCCGACCACGTCGTCGGAGACGTACTGGCTGCTGTCCGATTGCGCGTAGCGACGGTCGCGTTCGCTGGCCCAGGCGTCGAACGCGTCGCCGCCCTCGATGTCGGTGATCGTCACCATGGACAGGCTGGGGTCGACGAAGCGGTAGCTGCGCCCGGGGTTGATCGAGCGCTGCGCATGGTTCTCGCCGAACACGGTGGCGCCGCCGTCGAACGCGGTGACGCGGGTGCTGCCGTCGCGCTCGTCGATGTCGACGCGGAACGTGCCGGGCTGGTCGACCACCAGCGCCACGGCCGGGGTGTCGATCTCGTAGCTCTGGCCGTCGTCGAGGCGACGCACGGTGAGTCTGAGCGTGCCCTGGGTCAGTTCGATCTGGGCCAGCTGGTCGTTGAGGTCGAGCAGGCCGAAGTCGGTCCGCCCGTCGATGCGCAGCGTGCCGCCGTCGAACTCCAGCTCGGCGCGGGCGCCCTGGGCGGTGGACAGCTTGTCGCCGGTGGTCAGCGGGCGGTTGATGTTGGCGTCGCTCCAGTCCTTCGCGCCGGCAGGCAGGAATCCGAGGTCGCCGGCGATGTACGACAGCCGCGCCACCCGGCTCGGCGGGTCGGCGCTGTCGTCGGCGCCGGACTGCGCCTGCGCCAGGCTCGCCGCCATGCACAGCAACGTGATCGCCAGCGCTCGCCAGTGACGGCGCCACGAAGTGGACAACTCGACAGGCCTGGGCATGCTGCTCTCCTTGGGAATGAGTGCGGATGGCACGGAGCTTCCGTTCGACACCCCCGCCTCAACGTGCATTGTCGGGCCGGCGATGACCGTCGCCGGATTATGCGCAGGCGCTTGTTCAGCACGCGTTGGGCCGCCCGGCTCTGCTCCCTCGCCTGCAAGGCAGGGGAAGGACCGAACGTGCGATTGTGCAGGGGCCGGGAAGGGGGCGAGCTTTTCAACCACGCGAATCCCGGGTTACCATCCGCCGGCCAAGGCGGGTGTAGCTCAATGGTAGAGCTGTAGCTTCCCAAGCTACTGACGAGGGTTCGATTCCCTTCACCCGCTCCACTCCCGGTCCCCGAGCAATCCCGAATCCTTATGGCGGATCTGATCACCCTCGGCTGGCGGGAGCGGCTGGCGTTGCCGCAGCTGGGTATCGGCGTGCTCAAGGCGAAGCTCGATACCGGTGCGCGCAGCAGTTCCCTGCATGTGGATACCCTCGAGACCTTCCAGCGCGACGGTGCGACCTGGCTGCGGTTCACCATGCATGCCGGTCGTCGCCAGCCGCTGGAGATCTGCCGCGAGGCGCCGGCGCTGGACCGCCGCCCGGTGACCGACACCGGGGGGCGGCGTACCGAGCGCTGGTTCATCCGCAGTGAAGTACAACTGGCCGGGCAGCGGTTCAGCGTCGACATCAACCTGACCGATCGCCGGCATATGCTGTTTCCGCTGTTGCTGGGCCGCAGTGCGCTGGACGGGCGCTTTGCGGTGGACCCGGCACGTTCCTATACCCAGCCGCGGCCATTGACGGCGGCCACGGACCCTCGATGACGGCCACTCCATGAAGATCGCGATCCTGTCGCGCAATACCCGACTCTATTCGACCAGGCGCCTCGTCGAAGCCGCGCGCTTGCGCGGGCACGTGGTGCGTGTGTTCGATCCGCTGCGCTGCTACGTGCGCATCGCGCCGGGTGCATCGTCGATCCGCTACAAGGGCAAGGAGCTGCGCGACATCGACGCGGTCATCCCGCGCATCGGCACCACCAGCACGTTCTACGGCACCGCCGTGCTGCGCCAGCTGGAGATGATGGGCGTATACACGCCGAACCCGTCCGACGCGGTGCTGCGCGCGCGCGACAAGCTGCGCTGCCTGCAGATCCTCGCCGCGCAGGGCATCGACATGCCGGTGACGGTGTTCGGCGACAACCCGGACGACACCGAGGACGTGCTGGGCCTGCTCGGCGATCCGCCGCACGTGATCAAGCTCAACGAGGGCAGCCAGGGCACCGGCGTGGTGCTGGCGGAGAAGCGCGCGGCGTCGCAAAGTGTGATCGAGGCGTTCCGCGGCCTGTACGCGAACTTCCTGGTGCAGGAGTTCGTGGCCGAGGCGAAGGGAAGCGACCTGCGCTGCTTCGTGGTCGGCAAGAAGGTGGTGGCGGCGATGCAGCGCGACTCCAGCCCGGGCGATTTCCGCGCGAACCTGCACCGCGGCGGCACCGCGATGGCGGCCACGCTGAGCGCCGAGGAAAGGCGCATCGCCGTGCGCGCGGCCGGTGCGCTGGGGCTGGGCATCGCCGGCGTCGACCTGCTGCGCTCCAATCGCGGCCCGCTGCTGCTGGAAGTGAACGCCTCGCCCGGCCTGGAAGGCATCGAAGCCGCCACCGGCGTCGACGTGGCCGGCGCGATCATGGACCTGCTGCAGGCGCAGGCCCACGATGCCCACGCCGAAACCCGCCCGCGCCGCAAACCCGCCAGGGCCTGAAGCCGCCAACCTTTTCTGTGACCATTGCTCCTGCGGAAGGACTGCATTCAGCCAGGTGAGAACGGGTTAACCACACCGTAACCAGCGACCCCCTATAAAGCAGTCGCTGTTTTTTGCGGCACATTGGCCTGAACGGCCGGGTGACGGCAGACGATGGTATCGGGGCAGCAGCTTGGGCCCAGGTGGGCGACGGCGAGTCGCGCATCTGGGCCTTTTTCTTGCCTGCGCGCCACCTCGTTCAGTTTCACGGTGCGGCCGGCGCGCCGGCTTCACACAAGATTGTTAAGCTTGCAGCTCCAGCCGGCCCGTGCGCCGGCTGCGCAGGAGTGACACATGCGCGTACTGGTGATCGAAGACAACAGCGATATCGCGACCAACATCGGCGACTATCTGGAAGACCGCGGCAACGTGGTCGATTTCGCGGGCGACGGCGTGACCGGCCTGCACCTGGCGGTGGTGCACGACTTCGACGTGATCGTGCTGGATCTCACGCTGCCCGGCATGGACGGCCTGGAAGTGGCGCGCAAGCTGCGCCACGAGGCGCACAAGCAGACCCCGATCCTGATGCTGACCGCACGCGACGCGCTGGAGCAGAAGCTGACCGGCTTCGAGTCCGGTGCCGACGACTACATGACCAAGCCGTTCGCGCTGCAGGAACTGGCCGCGCGGCTGGAAGTGCTGGCACGCCGCGGCAAGGGCCCGCAGAGCCGCGTGCTGAAGGTCGCCGACCTCACGTTCAACCTCGACACGCTCACGGTGAACCGCGAAGGCAAGTCGATCCAGCTCAACCCGATCGGCCTCAAGCTGCTGCAGGCGCTGATGGAAGCCAGCCCGTCGGTGGTCACCCGGCAGGATCTGGAGCAGCGCGTATGGGGCGAGGAACTGCCCGACAGCGATTCCCTGCGCGTGCACATCCACGGCCTGCGTGCCGCCATCGACAAACCGTTCGACAAGCCGCTGATCCACACGCGGCACGGCATTGGCTATCGGATGGTCGAGCCGGATGCAGTCCAGGCGTAAGCTTCGCTTTCGATTGATCGTCTCCTTCGCGCTGTTCGGTTTCGGCCTCAGCGCGTTGTTTGCCGTGGCTGCGTTGTACGTGCGCGCGAAAGTGGAGGATCAGCTGGTGGTGTCGGCGTTGCAGCACGACGTCGACCAGGCGGTCGAGAACAAGCACCTGCACCCCGACCTGCCGTTGAAATCCGACCTGATCGATGCGTGGCTGTGGAGCGACCGCACGATCTACAAGGCGCCGCTGGCCTGGCAGAATCTGGCAACCGGCGTCTACGACATGAAGGACGCGGACGAATCGGGTCGTCCCCGCCATTACAAGCTGGCAGTCAGCCGCAAGTACGGCCTGATCGCCTTCGTCATCTACGACATCAGCCGCGAGGACCTGGGCAAGCAGCAACTGATCCTGTCGCTGGTCGGCGCCGTGTTGTTGTTCAGTCTGTTGTCGCTGGCGATCGGCTTGTGGCTGTCGCGCAAGGTGCTGAAGCCGGTCAGCGAGCTGGCCAACCGCCTGCGCGACTTCCGCAAGGCCGGCAAGGCCGAGCCGCTGGCGCCGCATTTCGCCGACGACGAGGTGGGCGAGCTGGCGCATGCGCTGGACGAGTATTCGGCGCGGCTCACCGCGATGGTCGAGCGCGATCGCGAATTCAATTCCGACGTCAGTCACGAGTTGCGCACGCCGCTGGCGGTGATCGCCAGCACCACCGAACTGCTGCAGGGTTCGCCCGACCTCACCGAAAAGCTGAGCGAGCGGCTGAAGCGGATCGAGCGCGCCTCGCGCCAGGCCACCGAGCTGATCGAGGCGCTGCTGCTGCTGTCGCGCGCCGAGCGGCGCGGCCCGACCCGTGGCGAGACCACCGAGGTGGGCAAGGTCGCCGCCGACGTGATCGAGAGCCAGCGCCCGCAGATGCGCGGCAAGCCGCTGAGCATCGAGCTCGCCGTCAACGAACCGGTCAACGTCAACGCGCCGGCCTCGGTGCTGTCGGTGGCCTTGACCAACCTGGTCGGCAACGCGATCAAGTACACGCTCGAAGGCAGCGTGCGCGTCGAAGTGGGCGAGGGCCGCATCGAGGTGATCGACACCGGCCCCGGGATCAAGCCGGAGGACGCCGAGCGCCTGTTCCAGCGCGGCGTGCGCGGCGAAGGCGCCGGCGGCAGCGGCGCCGGCCTCGGCCTGGCGATCGTGCGCCGCCTGTGCGAACTCTACGGCTGGGATGTCTCGATGCGCCCGCGCGCCGACGCCAACGGCGCGATCGCCAGCATCAAGTTCAGCTGAAGCGGGAAGTTTTGCTCCTCCCCCTGCAAGCAGGGGGGAGGTTGGGAGGGGGTTGTCCGAGCTTGCGGGAAGATCAAGAGCACCCCACCCCAACCCTCCCCTGCTTGCAGGGGAGGGAGCAAAGCAAAGCAGGGCAGAAACAAAAACGCCCCGCATCGCGGGGCGTTTTCATGGTGCGCCCGGCAGGGCGCACCTGCTTGGAGGTGAAAGTCCTCTATCCACCCGGCAAGGGGAAGGATTAGCCAGAGGCAAGGGCGATCGGGTGACTGGTCGTCTGAAGGAAGCCCGAGGCAAAACGCTGGCCTGATGACAAGACCGCCGGGAGCGGTCTTGAACAGCCGCAGGCTGGCCCCGAAGGGGTGAGCCGCAGGGATGCGGCGAATAACAAGAAGCGGATACGAGGCGACGTGTCGGGGTGAGGCAGCCATGAAGGCCAAAGCCCAGTACTTGCACGGAACGACACGGCGTATATCCGACAGGCATCCCGCAAGGGGACTTCCTTCGGTCGTAAGCGGGAAGGCAGGTGCGTCATACCCGGGGAGATCTCGCCTCGTGCCTGACCAGCCCGAAGGGCGCAGGACAGCCGTAGGCTGGTCCTGAGCGTGGCGAAGGATGCGCGCAGCGCACAAAGGGCGACGCCGCAGGGCGGAGCGAGAAGTCAGCAGAGGCCATAGTAGGTGCGGTATGACCGAAGGGCCGAACCTGTCACGAGTGGCAAGTCACGCGTGCTCTCTGCGCGTCTTGGGCAGAAGTTCCGGTGCAAGCCGGGAGCCTTGGTCAGAGCTGGACGGGCCGGAAGTCCGGAAGGTGATTGGGGTGTCCATAGGACGACAGGCGACACGACGAACGAAACAAGCTCAAGGCCTCGAAGTTCGCATGAACTACATGGCAGACGGGAACCGCCGTATGCGCAACCGCACGTACGGTGGTGTGGGAGGGGGCCGGAGTATTCCGGCTCCCTACCCGATAGCCAGTGTGGCCTGTTACACGTTCACACCTGCTCCAGCCAGCCCCACTTGTCATGCGTGCGGCCGTCGAACAGGCCGAAGAACAGTTCCTGCAGGCGCAGGGTCACGCGGCCGGCCTTGCCGGTGCCAACCTGCTTGCCGTCGACCGAGCGGATCGGGGTGATCTCGGCGGCGGTGCCGCACATCAGCACTTCCTCGGCGAGGTACAGGTATTCGCGCGGGATGTCGCGCTCGACCACCTCGATGCCGTCTTCGCGGGCCAGCGTCATCAGCGTGTTGCGGGTGATGCCGGTGAGCAGCGAGGCGCTGGCCGGCGGGGTATGCAGCACGCCGTCGAAGACCAGGAACAGGTTCTCGCCGGCGCCTTCGCTGAGCAGGCCGGTGGAGGCCAGCGCGATGCCTTCGCCGAAGCCCAGGCGGCGCGCTTCGCGCGCGATCAGCTGGCCGGACAGGTAATTGCCGCCGGCCTTGGCGCCGGCCGGGATGGTGTTCGGCGCGAAGCGCTGCCAGCTCGACACGCAGGCGTCGATGCCGTTCTGCAGCGCCTCGGCGCCGAGGTACGGGCCCATCGGCCACGCCGCCACGGCGACGTCGATCGGGGTTTCGGCGGAGAGGCCGAAGCCGCCCAGGCCGCGGTAGGCGACCGGGCGCAGGTAGGAAGCGCCCAGGCCGTTCTTGCGGATCACTTCACGGCAGGCCGCGGCCAGCTCGTCGGCCGAGTACGGCAGCACCATGTCGTAGATCCTGGCCGACTGGTACAGCCGGTTCAGGTGGTCGGTGAGGCGGAAGATCGCCGCGCCGTCGGGCGTGGCGTAACTGCGGATACCCTCGAACACCGATGAGCCGTAGTGCAGCGCGTGCGACATCACGTGGGTGGTCGCCTCGGCCCAGGGCTTGATGCCGCCGTTCTGCCAGATCCATTCGGGGTAGTGCTGCGCCATGTCGATTCTCCAATGGGGACTGCCCATGATAACTGCTGGGCGCCGGGCCGGCGTCAATTCGCGTTGCGCAGCCACAGGCAGCCGGCCTGGCGCACGATGTCGAATCGCAGTTCCCGTGGGCTGCCGCTGCCGTCGGTATGCAACACCAGTTGATTGCCGGCCGATGGCGGAGCGGGCGGGACATCCGTGGCGAACGGGTCGTCGCTGCTGGCGGCTTGCGCCGGCGCGCCGGCGTTCGGGATGTCCGCGTCCAGCAGCGGTTGCTTCATCAGCTCGGCCAGCGAACGGATGTCCGCGATCGCCGCGCCACGGCCGTAGCCGTTCCACAGCATCAGGCCGGCCAGGCGGTTGGCGTCGCGGCTGGCGAAGGCGTCGATCACGCTCCGGCGCAGTTCGCGGGGGCTGGCGGCGCACAGGATCGGCGTCGTCGCGGCCGGCGTGGCGGCAGTCTGCGCGGAGGGAACGTTCGGGTTGACCGGCGTCGCCTGCAGCGCGGCGCAGGGCTGGTCGGTGAACACCGCGCCGCCGTTCGCGCCGATGCAGCGATGGATCGGCGTCTGCGCCGCGGCGGGCGCGGCACAGGCGAGCAGGATCAGGCAGAGCGGGGCGGCCAGCCGGTGCATCGCTCCAGCATACCCGCCGCGCGGATCAGAAAAGTTGCTGCAGCACCGCCTGCGTGGCGCGGGCCCGGTTCAGCGTGTAGAAGTGCAGGCCCGGCGCGCCGCCGTCGAGCAGGCGTCGGCACAGTTGCGCCACCACCTCGGCGCCGAGCGCGCGCACCGAGTCGGCGTCGTCGCCGTGCGCCTGCATGCGCTTGGCGATCCAGCGCGGGATCTCCGCGCCGCACAGGTCGGAGAAGCGTTTCAGCTGGGTGTAGTTCGCGATCGGCATGATGCCCGGCACGATCGGCACCGTGACGCCGAGCCGGCGCACGTCGTCGACGAAGCGGAAATACGCGTCGGGGTTGAAGAAGTACTGGGTGATCGCGCCGTTTGCGCCGGCGTCGATCTTCGCCTTGAAATGCTGCAGGTCGCGCAACGCGTCGTCGGCTTGCGGATGGGTTTCCGGGTACGCCGCCACCTCGATGTGGAAATGGTCGCCGCAATGCTCGCGGATGAAACTCACCAGTTCGGCGGCGTAGCGGAAATCGCCTGCGCTGGCCATGCCCGAGGGCATGTCGCCGCGCAGCGCCACGATGCGCCGGTAGCCCGCCGCGCGGTAGCCGTCCAGCAGCTCGGCGATCTCCGCCCGGGTGCCGCCCATGCACGACAGGTGCGGCGCCACGTTGAGCCCATGCTGCGTGTGCAGGTGCGCCACGGCGTCGCCGGTGTAGCTGAGCGTGGAGCCGCCCGCGCCGAAGGTGACCGACGCGTATTCCGGCCGGTGCGCCTTCAGCACCTGCGCCGCCCGATCCAGCTGCGTGCGCTGCTCGTCGGTCTTGGGCGGGAAGAATTCGAAGCTGATGGGGGGCATCGCGATGCTCCTGGCAAAGGCCGGAGCAGTATATATCCTTTGTTCGCGATAGAAAGATGTATGGGCGTTCCACGCAAGAAGCGGATGCCCGCTGCGTCCGGCCTGCGACAAGTAGTGCCACCAGCCATCGCGACTGTAGTTGACTTGCATCAACATGGTCGTGTGCACCCCTCCCACAATCACGGTTCTTTACGAGCCTCGGGAGCGGACAGTGGGGGATTACAACGACAAGGTCGTACGGCAGTTCGCCGTAATGACCGTGGTATGGGGTGTGGTCGGCATGCTGGTTGGCGTGCTGATCGCGGCGCAGTTGTACTGGCCCGCACTGAACTTCAACGTGCCCTGGCTGACGTTCGGCCGCCTGCGGCCACTGCACACCAACGCGGTGATCTTCGCGTTCGGCGGCAGCGCACTGTTCGCCACCAGTCTCTACACCGTGCAGCGGACCTGCCACGTGCGGCTGCTGTCGGACAAGCTGGCATCGTTCGTGTTCTGGGGCTGGCAGCTGATCATCGTGGCGGCCGCGGTCAGCCTGCCGCTGGGCTACACCCAGGGCAAGGAATACGCCGAGCTTGAGTGGCCGATCGACGTCGCCATCGCGATCGTGTGGGTGGCCTATGCGGTGTTGTTCTTCGGCACCATCGCCAAGCGCAAGGTCAAGCATATCTACGTCGCCAACTGGTTTTATGGCGCGTACATCATCACCATCGCGCTGCTGCACATCGTCAACAACCTGGCGATCCCCGCCGGCTGGATGAAGTCCTACTCCGTCTATTCCGGTTCGGTCGACGCGATGGTGCAGTGGTGGTACGGCCACAACGCGGTGGGCTTCTTCCTGACCACCGCCTTTCTCGGCATGATGTACTACTTCGTGCCCAAGCAGGCCGGACGCCCGATCTACTCCTACAGGCTGTCGATCGTGCACTTCTGGGCGCTGATCGCGGTGTACATGTGGGCCGGTCCGCACCACCTGCAGTACACCGCGCTGCCGGACTGGGCGCAGTCGCTGGGCATGGTGTTCTCGCTGATCCTGCTGGCGCCCTCGTGGGGCGGCGCGATCAACGGCATCCTCACCCTGTCGGGCGTCTGGTACAAGCTGCGCACCGACCCGATCCTGAAGTTCCTCATCGTCTCGCTCTCGTTCTACATGATGAGCACGTTCGAGGGGCCGATGATGTCGATCAAGACGGTCAATTCGCTCAGCCATTACACCGACTGGACCATCGGCCACGTGCATTCCGGTGCGCTGGGCTGGGTGGCGATGATCTCGATCGGCTCGATCTACGCGATGCTGCCGCGGCTGCTCAACCAGTCGCAGATGTACTCGGTGAAGCTGATCGACACGCATTTCTGGATGCACACCATCGGCGTGGTGCTGTACATCACCGCGATGTGGATCGCCGGCGTGATGCAGGGCCTGATGTGGCGCGCCACCGACCCGGACAACGGCACCCTGGTGTACTCGTTCGTCGAGGCGCTCAACGCCACCAAGCCGTACTACCTGTTCCGCCTCGGCGGCGGCCTGATCGTGCTGGGCGGCATGTTCGTCATGGCCTGGAACGTGTTCAAGACCTACCAGCAGGCTTCCGGTGCCATCACCGCTCAGGCGGTGCTGCCCCCCGACGTCTCGGATGCACGCGCCTGAAGGAACGGACATGAGCCAGACACACGCACACGACAAGATCGAAAAGAACATCGGCCTGATGGCCATCCTCATCGCCGCCGCCGTGTCCTTCGGCGGCCTGGCCGAAATCGTCCCGCTGATGTTCCAGGCCGAGACGATCAAGCCGCTGCCCGGCATCAAGCCGTACCCGGCGCTGCAGCTGGCCGGACGCGACGTCTATCTGCGCGAGGGCTGCTACAACTGCCACTCGCAAATGGTCCGCACGCTGCGTTTCGAGACCGAACGCTACGGCCACTATTCGCTGGCGGGTGAGTCGGTCTACGACCATCCGTTCCAGTGGGGCAGCAAGCGCACCGGCCCGGACCTCGCCCGCGTCGGCCTGCGCGGCTACTCCGACGACTGGCATCGCGCTCATCTCAACAACCCGCGGGACGTGGTGCCCGAGTCGAACATGCCCGCCTATCCGTGGCTGGCCAGCAACATGCTCGACGGCGAGGAGGTCGCGCGGCACATGAGGGCGCTGCACCGCATCGGCGTGCCATACAGCAACGCCGAGATCGCCCAGGCACAGGAGGCGGTCAAGGGCAAGACCGAGCAGGACGCCGTGGTCGCCTATCTGCAGGGGCTCGGCACGCACCTGACGCCGGCCGATGACAACGCGAAAAAGGGGGGCGAGTGACATGGTGTCGGGACTGATAACCGCCGTACTGCTGGTGCTGTTCGTCAGCGGCTGGATATGGCTGTGGCTGCCGCGGCACAAGGCGGCACTCGATGCGGCCGCGCGCATGCCGCTCGATGATGAGGGGGAGAACACGCCATGATGACCTCGGGATGGACGTGGTACGTGGTCATTCTGGCGGCGCTCAACATCGCCGGTTGCCTGTGGCTGCTGATGGCGAACGTGAGGCGCCGCCCGGGCGATCCGGCGCCGGAAGACACCAGCCATGTGTGGGACGGCGATCTCACCGAGTACAACAAGCCGCTGCCGCGGTGGTGGATCAACCTGTTCTACATCACCATCGTCTTCAGCATCGGTTACCTCGCGTGGTACGGCGTGGGCCGGCTGAAGGGCTACGGCCACTGGAGCTCGAAAGCGGAGTGGGCGCTGGACAAGGCCGCCGAGGATGCGCGACTGGAGGACGCCCTGCGCCTGTACGCGGGCAAGCCGATCGACGTGCTGGCGAAGGACTCCAGCGCCGTGGCCCTCGGCCGCACGATCTTCATCAACAACTGCGCGGCCTGCCACGGCTCCACCGGCCTGGGCGCCAAAGGCTTTCCAAACCTGGCCGACACGGCCTGGTACTGGGGCGGATCGCCCGAGCGCGTGCTGGAAACCATCCTCAAGGGTCGCAACGCGGTGATGCCGGCCTGGGGCACGGTGCTGACCGCCCAGGGCGGACCACTGGCAGTGGACGATGTGGTCGCCTACGTGCAGTCGCTGTCCAGGCCCGGCCAGGCGGAGGACGCGGCGGTCCAGCGCGGCAAGACGCAGTTCGCCACCCTGTGCATCGCCTGCCATGGCCCGGAGGGCAAGGGCAACCCGGTGCTCGGCGCGCGCGATCTCACCACCGCGCACTGGCTCTACGGCGGCAGCAAGGCGGCGCTGCACCAGACCATCGCCGACGGCCGCAACGGCACGATGCCGGCCTGGGAGCCGGTGCTCGGAGAGACCCGCGTGCGTCTGGTGGGCGCCTATGTGTGGACGCTGTCCACGCACGACGCCGCGGTTCCGGCCGAGGCGGCACCGTGACCAAGCGGGCGGATGCGCAACCCTCCGCCCCGGCACGCCGTCTGATCCGGCGCGCCGGCGCCATCCTCTGGCCGAGCTTCTTCGCCGCCGGCGTGATGACCATGGCGTTCTTCGCCTACGTCGACCCGCTGGCGCTGGAGGACATGACCTTCCCCACCCTCCACCTGGGGCGTGAGTCGGGCTACACGCTCGGCTTCTTCGCAGCCTGGATCGGCACCGCCTCGTCCAGCCTGTTCACCTGGTTGCTGCTGCGGCCGCGCAAGGCGTTTCGCCAAGGCCTCTCGGCACCGGACCACCATTCATGACATCGCGCATTCCCCTGAAACTCGTCGAGGACGGTGCCGACTCGTACTACGTGAGCGAACGCAAGGTCTATCCGCGCGAGGTGTCCGGCCGCTTCAACCGCCTGCGCGTGGCCGCGGTGGTCTGGCTGCTGGGCATGTTCTACGTGTTCCCGTGGCTGCGCTGGGACGGCCGCCAGGCCGTGCTGTTCGACCTGCCGGCGCGCCATTTCCACGTGTTCGGCCTGCTGTTCCTGCCGCAGGACTTCCTGTTCCTGGCGATGCTGCTGATGATCGCGGCGCTGGCGCTGTTCTTCTTCACCGCGCTGGGCGGGCGGCTGTTCTGCGGCTACGCCTGTCCGCAGACGGTATGGACCGAAGTCTCGCTGTGGATCGAGCGCTGGGTCGAGGGCGACCGCAACAAGCGGATGAAGCTCGACGCTGGGCCGTGGAACCACGAGAAGATCCTGCGCAAGGGCACGCGGCACCTGCTGTGGGCGCTGTTCTCGCTGTGGACCGGCTTCACCTTCGTCGGCTTCTTCAGCCCGATCGCCGACCTGGCGCATCGCCTGCCGTTCGGCCTGGGCGGCTGGGAAGCGTTCTGGATCGTGTTCTACGGCGTCGCCACCTGGGGCAATGCCGGCTTCCTGCGCCAGCAGGTGTGCAAGTACATGTGCCCCTATGCGCGCTTCCAGAGCGCGATGTTCGACCGCAACACCCTGATCATCGCCTACGACCCGATGCGCGGCGAACCCCGCGGTTCGCGCAAGCGCGGGCTGGCCAGCGTGATGGAGCGCGCCCGCGGCCTGCTGGACAAGTTCACCGCCTACGACTACGTGTTCCGCGCCAGCCGCCATCCGTCGGCCGCCGACAATCGTACCCACGCGACCGGCACCATCACCCTGAGCGGGCCGGGCGTGCAGGTGGAGCCGCTGCCGAAATTCAGCTTCGAGGAACTGGGCGACTGCATTGACTGCACCATCTGCGTGCAGGTCTGTCCCACCGGCATCGACATCCGCAACGGCCTGCAGTACGAGTGCATCGCCTGCGGCGCCTGCATCGACGCCTGCGACGAGGTGATGGACAAGGTCGGCTATCCGCGCGGACTGATCCGCTACTCGACGCAGAACGCCATCGACGGCCAGCCGGCGAAGGTGCTGCGGCCGCGCATCCTGGTCTACGGCAGTCTGCTGCTGGTGCTTGCCTCGGCATGGATGTGGGGGGTGACCCACCGCAGCCCGCTGCTGGTCGAGGCCTTGCGTGACCGCAACGCGATGTACGCCCAGGCCGACGGCGGCAATATCGAGAACACCTACACCATCAAGCTGGTGAACAAGGACCGGCAGGCGCACCACTACCGCATCGAGGTCGGCGCGCGGGACCTGCCTGGCGTGGCGCTGCGTGGCGGGCCGCGCGTGGTCGAGGCGCAGAGTGGCCAGGTGCTCTCGGTGCCGGTCACGGTCGCCTCCTCCCCCGAGACGACCGGCCGCCACCTGGTGCATTTCACGGTGAGCGGCGTGGACGTGCCGGCGACCGTGACCATCGACAGCAGTTTCTTCGGACCTTCGCCATGAACAAGCCCCGCAGCGCCTGGCGCGAACCCATGGTGTGGGTGCTGGTCGGACTTCCGCTCGCCTCGGTGGTCATCGGCTTCTCGCTCCTGTTCGCGGCCGTCCGCAATGGCGGTCCGATGGACGACTCGCCCGACCGGGTGACCCGGCTGGGGCATCTGCAGCTCAGTGCGCAGATCGCTCCCCTGGCCGAGACGGCAGCCGCGTCGGCGCCGGAGCTGATCCTGCGTCATCGCGACGGTGTGGTCGAGGCGGTGCCGGCCGATGCGCGGATCGCCCGTGGTGGCGACCTCACCGTCAAGCTCACGGCGCAGGACGCGGGCGCCGAGGTGCTGACGCTGCACCTGACGCCCAGCGAGCTGGGCTGGCGCGGCCCGGGTGTGGTCGAGCCCGGCCGCAGCTGGCAGATCGAGGCAAGCTCCGATCGCGCGACCTGGCGGCTGCGCGGCCGCTGGCCGGCCCAGGCCCGGTTCGCGCGCCTGGCGCCATAGAGGCGCGGACGCCGGTGGACCAGCGCGTCGAGAGCACCTGCTACCACTGCGGCGAACGACTGCCGCGCGGCCCGGTATGGGTGGCGCTGGATGAGCGGGAGTGCGCGTTCTGCTGCCACGGTTGCGCCACCGCGGCGCAGTGGATCCGTGCCGCCGACCTGGGCGACTACTACCGGCTGCGCAGCGACGCCGGCGCGCGGGTCGACGCCGCCGTCCCGGACCTGGGCAGCTGGGACGGCGAGGAACTGCTGGCCGAGCACGCGTTGCCGGTGCCCGGCGGCTGCGAGATCACCGTGCTCACCGACGGCATGCGCTGTGCCGCCTGCGCCTGGCTGATCGACCGCGCGCTGGAGCGCATGCCCGGCGTACTCGACGCCGGCGCCAACGCGGTGACCGGACGCATCCGCATCGCCTGGGACCCGGCACGCACGCGACTGTCGGTCTTGTTGGCGCAACTGGCGATGCTCGGCTACCGCCCGTATCTTGCCGGCGATCCGGCGGCCGAGCGCCAGCGTGTGACCGAGCGGCGGCAATGGCTGCTTCGGCTCGGCGTGGCGGGGCTGGGGGCGATGCAGACGATGATGCTGTCCGAGGCTTCGTACCTCGACTTCGGTCAGCACATGAGCTTGCCCACGCGCGACCTGTTTCGCTGGTTCACCCTGCTGGTATGCACGCCGGTGGTGTTCTACTCCGGCTGGCCCTTCATCGAGGGCGCCTGGAATGGGTTGAAGCGACGCCACCTGGGCATGGACGTGCTGGTCGCCGGCTCCACCCTGCTGGCCTACTTCGCCAGCGCGGCCGCCACCATCCGCGGCGGCCCGCACGTGTGGTTCGACGCGGCGGCGATGTTCGTCTTCCTGCTGCTGCTGGCGCGCCTGCTGGAGCAGCGTGCGCGGCGCATCGCCAGCGCCCAGGTCGACACGCTGGCGCGTGCACGTCCGGCGGTGGCCGTGCGCGAGCGCGCCGACGGCACGCGCGAATCGGTGCCCTTGTCGGCACTGCGTGTGGGCGACATCGCCTGCGTGGCGGTGGGCGAGACGGTGCCGGTCGACGGCGTGTTGCTCGACGTGCAGGCGGTGTTCGAGGAGGCGCTGCTCACCGGGGAATCGCGTCCGCTGACCAAGCCGCAAGGCACCCCGGTCTACGCCGGCACCCATTGCCGCGAGACCCCGGCGCGCCTGCGCATCACCGGCGTCGGCCCGGCGACGCGGCTGTCCCAGCTGACCCGGCTGGTGGAGCAGGCGCAGGCGCAGCGGCCGCCGCTGGCGCAACTGGCCGATCGCGTGGGCGGCGTGTTCGTTGCCGCTGTGCTGATCGCTGCGGTGCTGGTGTACGCGGGATGGCGCTGGGTCGATCCGTCGCGGGCTTTCGAGGTCGCGCTGTCGCTGCTGGTGGTCAGCTGCCCATGTGCGCTGTCGCTGGCGGTACCGGCAGCGCTGGCCGCAGCGAACGGCGCTCTGGCCCGACGCGGCATCCTGGCGGTACGGGCAGGCGCCCTGGATCGTCTGGCCCGCGTTACCGACGTCGTGTTCGACAAGACCGGCA
>CAVPQF010000027.1:0-5553 GCA_963707225.1 uncultured Gammaproteobacteria bacterium | reverse complement strand
ATCGAATTCGAGTATCGCAACTATTTCTTTGGCTCGCTAAAATGCAGTCCGACGGCTATCGCGAACGGCATCATCGACCTACGTTGAAATTTTCGTTCAACACACTTGCTCTTGATGTTAAAAGAGGGTATTGACACTAGGTCTAGTGATATGCCCAGGGCTGATTTCGACATCAGGTATGCGTCGCCCGAATCGAGAAAAAAAATCGGATAAGGGAATGAGAATGGCGCGCAAAAAGATCGCGCTTGTGGTGCAGGCAGCAGGCGAACTCTCGCGCTTCTGGCTGGCTGAAGCAGCTCGGCGACGTGGTGATGTTCGACATCGTCGAGGGCGTTCCGGCAGCAAGTCGCATATCGCGCGCAGAGCAGCCCCATCGAGGGCTTTCGATGCGGCTTTTGTCGGCGCCAACGATTATGCGCCATCAAGGGCGCCGACGTGGTGATCGTCACCGCCGGCATCCCCCGCAAGCCCGGCATGAGTTCGCAGACGACCTCCTCGGCATCAAGGTGTACCTGAACCTCGGCGCGATCGGGCCGAAGCGGGTGAACTTCGGCGTCGAGGGTGAGAACCCCGTCCGACCCGGCGACGCTGCACGACAACCCCGGCACGTGGCTGGACCAGACCGACCTGGTGTTCATCGACCCGGTGGGCACCGGCTACAGCCGCGCGCTGGTCGACGACAAGGAAGCGACCAGGCAGTTTTCCACAGCACCGACAGTCACATCAGGTACCTGTCGCGTACTGTCACGGACTGGCTGGTTTAAAGACGGGCCGCATGAGCTCGCGCAGGAACACCTGGTCGGCGAAGCTACGGCGGCTTCCGCGGCCCGCGCATCACCGAGTGCCCGGCTCGGCGTGGCGATGAACGGCGTGGTGCTGCTGTCGCCCTATCTCGACCCGGCGGCGTCGGACGACGAGAACGTGTCGCCGCTGCCGTGGATGCTCACCCTGCCCTCGATCGCCGCCGCGCACCTGGAGCGCGAGCACAAGCTCAGCGCGGAGGCGATGCCCTGATCGTCGAGTACACCCGCGGCGAGTACGCCAGTGACCTGATGCGTGGCCGCTCCGACCCGCAGGCCACCATCGCGCGGTGAAGAAAGTCGCCGGAGCGACCGGTCGACCCGCTATTCGTGAAGCGCTCCGGCGGCCGCATCGAAACCCAGGCAATATCGCGCCGAAGGCAAGCTGGGCAACCGCTACGACTCCAACGTCACCCGCCTCTGACCCGTTCCCGTACGCGCCGCACCAGCAGACCGGGGCGGCCATCGCGCCCACCACCACGGTGATGGTCAACTTCGTCACCCAGACCGTGGGCTGGAAATACGACGGCCGCTACAACGCGCTCAGCTACGAAGTGAACAAAGTGTGGCATGACGAGGAGGACGCCAACAAGGGTTCGGTGTCGACGCGAAAGCGGTCGCCCAGACGATCCGGGCCTGCGCGCTGATCGCGCACGGCTGGGACGACCTGTCCGCCCGTTCATGGCCTCGGTGCTGATCGTCGACCAGATGCCGGCGATGGGCGACCCACCTGCAGGTGAAGAACTATCCCGGCGGCCACATGTTCTACGCGCGGGCGGACACAGCCAGCGCGGCGCCGACCGGCGACGTGAAGGCGTTGTACGGCGCCCACTGATGTTCGGCACCTTTCCGGCTTCGCAGGGCGGACACCGTCTGCTGCTGTTGCGTCATGGCATCAAAACCGGCTGAAGGTGTCCGCCTTACAGTTGCCGACTCTTCGCAGGCGGACACCTTCAGCCGGTTTTGATGCCGTGACGCAACGGCGGCGGACGGTGTCCGCCCTGCGAAGCCGGAAAGGTGCCCGACGTCAGTGGGCGCCGTACAACGCCTTCACGTCGCCGGTCAGCGCGGCCTGGCTGTCCGCCCGCGCGTAGAACATGTGGCCGCCGGGATAGTTCTTCACCTGCACGCGGGTCGGGTCGCCCATCGCCGGCATCTGGTCGACGATCAGCACCGAGGCCATGAACGGGCAGGACAGGTCGTCCCAGCCGTGCGCGATCAGCACGCGCAGGCCCGGATCGTTGGCGACCGCTTCGCGCAGTTGCGATACCGAACCCTTGTTGGCGTCCTCGTCCTCATGCCACAGCTTGTTCACTTCGTAGCTGAGCGCGTTGTAGCGGCCGTCGTATTTCCAGCCCACGGTCTGGGTGACGAAGTTGACCATCGCCGTGGTGGTGGGCGCGATGATGCCGTTGAGAATCGGGTCGCCGGTCTGCTGGTGCGGCGCGTACGGGAACGGGTCCCAGGCGGTGACGTTGGAGTCGTAGCGGCTGCCCAGCTTGCCTTCGGCGCGATATACCTCGCGCAGGTAGGCCTGGGTTTCGATGCGGCCGCCGGAGCGCTTCACGAATAGCGGGTCGAGCCCGGTCAGCTCGGCGACTTTCTTCACCACGCGATCGGTGGCCTGCGGGTCGGAGCGGCCACGCATCAGGTCACTGGCGTACTCGCCGCGGGTGTACTCGACGATCGGCGCCATCGCCTCCGCGCTGAGCT
This sequence comes from uncultured Gammaproteobacteria bacterium, assembly GCA_963707225.1. Lineage (GTDB taxonomy): Bacteria > Pseudomonadota > Gammaproteobacteria > Xanthomonadales > Rhodanobacteraceae > Rhodanobacter. Next base: position 3,040 of record CAVPQF010000027.1, on the reverse strand, counting down.
TGTGCTCGCGCTCCAGGTGCGCGGCGGCGATCGAGGGCAGGGTGAGCATCCACGGCAGCGGCGACACGTTCTCGTCGTCCGACGCCGCCGGGTCGAGATAGGGCGACAGCAGCACCACGCCGTTCATCGCCACGCCGAGCCGGGTCTGCAGGTACTCGGTGATGCGCGGGCCGCGGAAGCCGCCGTAGCTTTCGCCGACCAGGTACTTGCGCGAGCTCATGCGGCCGTTCTTGACCAGCCAGTCGTAGACGGTGCGCGACAGGTACCTGATGTCACTGTCGGTGCTGTAGAACTGCCTGGTCGCTTCCTTGTCGTCGACCAGCGCGCGGCTGTAGCCGGTGCCCACCGGGTCGATGAACACCAGGTCGGTGAAGCCCAGCCAGGTGCCGGGGTTGTCGTGCAGCGTCGCCGGGTCGGACGGGTTGTCACCCTCGACGCCGAAGTTCACCCGCTTCGGCCCGATCGCGCCGAGGTTCAGGTACACCGACGAGGCACCCGGGCCGCCGTTGAGCGCGAACGTCACTGGCCGTTCCTTGCCGGCCATGGTGTAGGCGGTGAACACCACTTCGCCGGTGATCTTGCCCTTGTCGTCGCGCACCGGCAGCGAGCCGACGGTGACCGTGTACTTGAGCGTGCGGCCGTCCACCGTGGTCGATTGCGTCACGTACGCATCGGCAGGCAGCGGCGGCAACTGGAAGCCATCGCTGCTGGCCGCCTCCGGCGCCGCCGGCTTGCGGGTGTCGGCGGCGAAGGCAGGGGCGGCGTTGGAGGTGGCCAGCACGAAGGCCGCCAGCAGGACGGATCGCAGGGACTTGCGCACGGTGTTTCCTCGCGGGCGAAAGCGTCCAGCTTAACCGGCCGCGCCGTGGCGGGGTGTGCGTAAAGGCATGGGCGATCGCGGTCGCCGCCGCGCCGCCGCCGCGGGTTCCAGCCTGCCGAACGACGGCGCCATGCGCTCCATCCATCGCTCGAACGCCAGCGTGAAATCCTGCAGCGACTGCAACGGTGGGCAGGTCGGTCAGCGCGCCGCCCGCATCGAAGCGGCTGGCTGCGTTCGCCACGAACAGGGTCGGGGTGGGCATCACCAGGGCGCCGCGGGTATGCAGCACCTGGCGCAGCGAGGCCTGCGCCAGGCGCGTACCCCACGGACCGCTGCTGGCGGCCAGCACGCCGACCGGGTTTCTCCGACAGCACTTCGCCCGCGGGGCCTTTACGCGAGAGCCAGTCCAGCGCGTTCTTCAGCACGCCGGGCATGGCATGGTTGTACTCGGGCATGGCGCTGGGCCGCGCTGTCCGGCCTGCGGGAGATCGAGCAGGCGGTGGCGGCGTTGCGCGAGACCCGCCCGGCGCATGCGGTGACCCTGTCCGCCTCGCCATCGTTCGCGATCCGCTGGCTGCTGCCGCGGTTGCCGGCCCTGGAGAAGGCGCATCCGAAGATCGAACTTTCGGTGCAGGTGGAGCAGCGCCTCGATGCGCTGGACGACGGCCGCATCGACCTGGCGATCCGCATGGGCAAGGGGCCATGGCCGGCGCTGCATGCCGAACCGCTGATGGGCGACGCGCTGCATCCGGTGATGAGTCCGGCGTTGTGGCAGGCGTCCGGACGTCCATCCAGATCGGCCCCACTGGCCGGCCTGCGCCTGCTGCACGATCGCGATCCACAGGCGGCGTGGGAGTCGTGGCGGCAGGCGCACGGGCCGGCGAAGCTTTCGCTGCAGGGCGGCGCGCGCTACACCTCGTCCGACCGGGTGCTGCGTGCGGCGATGCAGGGCCAGGGCGTGGCGCTGGCGCGTCATCGGCTGGCCGCGGACGACGTGGCGAACGGCGGCCTGCTGCGTCCGTTCGGCGAACTCAGCGTGCCGCTGGGACCGTCGTACTGGATCGTGCGGCCGCCCGCCAAACCGCGTGCGGCGGTGGCCGTGGTGATCGACTGGCTGCGCTGGCAGGCGGCCGGCGCCGGCGCGCTGATCAGCCGCGCGCCAGCGCGCCCTCGACGAACTGCTGCAGCTGCGCCGCGTTCAGCGCGCCGGATTGCCGCGCGATCTCGCGGCCCTGCCTGAACAGGATCAGGGTGGGAATGCTGCGGATGTCGAAACGCCCGGCCAGTTGCGGCTGCGCCTCGGTGTCCAGCTTGGCCAGCCGCAGGCGCGGTTCGAACCTGCCGGCGGCCTGCACGAACACCGGCGCGAAGCCGACGCACGGACCGCACCATGGCGCCCAGAAATCCACCAGCACCGGCAGGTCGCCGCGGCCGGCGATCGCGTCGAAGTTCGCCGCGGTCAATTCGACCGGGTGTCCCTCGAACAGCGCCCGCTTGCAGCGCCCGCAGTTCGGGTGCTCGCCGACGCGTTCGGCCGGCACGCGATTGAGCGCGCCGCAATGCGGACAGGGGATGGCCCGTGGTGTATTCATGGCAGACTCACTCCGATAGCAGGTCAGACGCCGGGCGCCTACGCCGACAAGATGGCGACGGGGGCCTCCGGATCCAAGCAGAGCCGATATGCCGCAACGTCCCGATGCTTTCGCTTCATGCTGGCCGCAGCGAAGCCTGCTTGCGCTGGGCATGTTGTGGACCTTGCCGAACAGCTTGCTCGGCCTGCTGCCGGGCGTGGCTGGCCTGGCCTTCGGTGCACGCCTGCGCTGGCAGCCGCGCGAGCTGGCGCTGGTGGTGCGGCGCTGGCCGTGGGGGCGCGGTGGGGCGCTGACCTTGGGCAATGTGATCGTGCACACCGGTGAGCGCCTGGACACGCCATGCCTCACCTACGCGCATCGCGCCGGCCATGGCATCGAACCGCCGGTGTCGCTGGCCGACCACGAACGCGCGCACGTCTGCCAGTACATGCTGCTGGGCCCGCTGTTCCTGCCGCTGTACCTGCTGTGCGGCGGGGTCAGCGTGCGCAACCCGTTCGAGCAGGCGGCCGACCGCTACGCGCGCACGGGGCGCGGCTGGTGGCCGTGATCGCGGCGCCGCCACGGCGATCAATCGCCGTCATGATTCCCGTGGTCGTTCTTCCTGTCGGATTTCGGTTTGGCATGGCCG
>CAVPQF010000026.1:0-6260 GCA_963707225.1 uncultured Gammaproteobacteria bacterium | reverse complement strand
TGGCGATGTTCCGGCCCGACGCGCGCACCCGTGCGCACGGCGTGTTGCGCGTGCACACCTTCGGCGGCGGCACCTGGGTCAGCGAGTTCGCCGCGCTGACCGGCATGCCGCAGGACATCTTCGGCTCGGGCGGCATGTACGCGCCGTACGTGCTGGCGCCGCATGTGCATGACGCGCTGGCGTTGCAGCTGCGCCGGCTCGGCTACCTCACCATCGGCATCTACCCGACCAGCGCCAGCTTCATCAACGGGCGCAACGCGTACCAGGCCTACGGCTTCGACCACCTGTACGGCGCCGACGAGCTGGGCCTGGAGGAGTGGGAGGAAAGCGACGCGCAGATGTTCGCGGCGGCGAAGCGCATCTACGACAAGGTGCGCAAGCCGGGGCAGCCGGTGTTCATCATGATCCTGACGCTGAACCAGCACGGCCCGCACGACCACCAGCCGATGGCCAAACTGCCGCCGCCCTATCGCAACCTGCTGCGCGGGCTGCCGGCGAACGCGGCGCTGAACTTCGATACCTACCTGGCGCGCCTGCACGATTCCGATGTGGCGATGCGTGGCCTGGAGCGCGCCTTCCTCGATCGTCCGCAGCCGACCGTGCTGGTGCATTTCGGCGACCATCAGCCGTCCTTCGGTGGCCAGATTCGCAATTTGTCGCGCAACTTGTCACCCGCATTGCAGCCGTACCGCGACTACCTCACCTACTACATGCTGAAGAGCAACTTCACCGGCGCGCCGGCGTCGAATTATCCGATGCTCGACATCGCATTCCTGCCCGGCATGGTGCTGCAGGCGGCCGGCGTGCCGACCGATCCGTACTTCTCCGCGGCGACCGAGTTGCGCACGCGCTGCAACGGCCTGTACGACGACTGCGCCGTGCCGGGCCTGCTGGAGTCCTACCATGCGTGGACGATCGGGCGGTTGCACGTGTATCAGTGACAACGGTGGCCGGAGAAGGCGAAAAGACGCCGGGAGGGGTGTCTTTCTGACCGTGGGCGTCAAACAAAGGCAGTTTTTGTCGTCATCTGGCGGAAGCGGGCTCGCCGGATCCCGCGAATGCCGCATCGCACGGCGGTCATGGCCGCCCTGGCAAGCGTCTTGCGTGGTGAATGTCATGAACGACATCACTCCCGACACGCCCATGCTCACCGAAACCGCATCAGAAAATCAGCCGGCACTGGCTGCAAATGACGAGGCCACCCTGGAGCAGCAGATGACCGAGCTCGGTCTGTCGAGCGATACCAGGCGATTCCTGCGTCACGTCCATCTCGCCGAGAAACAGCTCAACGACGCCTTCAATAAATCCCGTCAAGGCGGCGAGCTGGAACAGCAGGTGAGCCAGGTCTACCACGACCTGTACGGGGCTGATTGCACCGTGCGTGGCTCACGCCGGAAAAAACGCGAGCGGATGTAAGCTGGTGCGGGTTCTCGTTTGCGCAAGCGCTGTTCGCCTGGTCCGCCGTGGCAAAGCTCATGAAGACTCGACCGCTCCTGCAGAGCACGCTGACCTGTCCGCATGGCGGCCATCGGTCAACCGAAACCATGCCGACCAATTGCCTGTCGGTTTTTCGGGTCTTCGTGAAATCGTGTGGGTAGATTCGCCCGATTTCACAGCTCCGGCAGCGTGCCGTGTCCACCGATCCGGCAGAGGCCCTGCTGTCGATAGCGGCGCAGTCGCGTCCGCAACCCTAGGAGCCTGTCCGCGACGCTCGCGAGCGAGGTTCCTGCTGCTCAGTGACGTTCGGGTCCGGCCTGGTCGAAGTAGATCCAGTTCTTGCCGTCGGCGCCGAGCTGCTTGAGCTGTACGGTGAAGTCGAAGCGGGTGGCGGATAGCGGGCTGCCGTCGACGCGCTGCATGCTCAGGCCGGTGGCGGGCTTTTTCGGTTGCAGCGAGGTCGGCGTGACGCGGTAGTCGGCGAGCGGGCGCATCAGCATGCCGGCCAGCGCTTCGTGCAGCACGCGGCCCTGCGCCTTCGGTAGCGGCAGACCAAGCAGGGCGGCGATGGTGGGGGCGACGTCGACGTTGCCGCTGGGCAGCGGGTCGCTGAAGCCGTGCCGGAAACCGGGGCCGGCGGCGAGCAGGGTGTTGTGCACGTCGATCGGGCTGAAGCTGCCGTGTTCGCCGCGCTCGTTCGCCTGGCTGGCGTATTCGGTGCCGCGGAAGCCCTGGATCACGGCGTCGGCGTCCCACGCGTAGCTGATGATGATGTCCGGTCCGCGCGCGGCGTTCTCCAGGTGCACGCTTTCCGCCGGCAGGGTGCCGGGGATGTCGCCGTAGCGTTTCGCCACGAAGATCGCACCGACGTACTCGCGCGACTGCAGGAAGCGCACCGTGCGCCTGACCAGCGCCGCATCGTGTTCGGGCTGGTAGAAGTATTCGGTACCGCCATTCGGTGCGAGCACAAGCGCACCTCTCGGCAACTGCGTGGGCACCGTATGGCTCGGCGTGGTGTACGGACCGGGCTTGCCGCACAGGTGGCCGTCATCGTCGTAGCGGGTCGGTTGCAACGCATTGCCGTCCGCGTTCAGGCCACTCATCACCGGCACGTACGTGCAGCCATGGCCGTCGAACGCGGTGAAGCCGGCCCGGGTGAGTTGATCGGCGAGGCGGATGCCGCCGGAGACCGAGTAACCCCAGTCGTTGTCGATGCCGGCGACGCGGCCATCGTTGATCTGGCGCAGCGGAAACAGGTCGCGCGGGCCGGCGATGTTGCTGTGGCCGTGGTCGGACACCACGATGATGTCGGTGTCCTGCGCCATGCCGAGTTGCTGCAGCCGGGCTTCGAGCTGGCCGAGCAGTTCGTCCTGCGCCTTCAATGCGAGATGGAATTCCGGCGAGCCGACGCCGTACATATGCTGGGTGGTGTCCGGATTGCGCAGCCACACCACGCTGAGATCGGGCCGGTGTTTCGGCAGGATCACATCCAGATATACCTTCATCATCCAGGCGTTGGCCGGTGCCGGCGTGGTCTCCGCCGCGGCGGTGGCATCGGCGGTCACGCCATCCTTCAGCGTTACCATCCTGCCCTGCTCGGTGGGCGAGTCGTTGTCTTCGCGCAGGCTGAGCTCGGTGGACGAATAAGTGTTCGCGACATGGGCAGGCAAGGCGTAACCGGCCTGTTGCAGCTCCCTGGCGAACGCCAGCGGCAGCACGGTGTTCTCGTCGAGGATCACGCCGCCTTGCTTGTAGTCCTGCAGGAACGCGGGGCCGGACTTGCCGACCGCGGCCGTGGTCAGGCCGGCCTTCTGCGCCGCGGCGAACAGCGTGGGCAGCTCCAGCAGCCTGTGGTCGAAGTGCGCGTCGAGATCACGCAGCACGGCGTAGTCTTCGGTGTAGACCGGGTCGAGGAAGTCCGCCGCCGCGCCCCTGGCGTCGAGACCGCTGGCGCCCGGCGCCCAGAAGCGGTTGCCATAGAAGCCGAGCGGGCCGAGAAAGGCGCCGGTGGCGAAACTCGATGCGTTCGCCATGGTGAAGGTGGGATAGGTCGAGTGGTTGTCCTGGAAGCGGCTGCCGCGCTGTGCCAGTGCCAGCAGGTTCGGCGTGTCCTCGGCGCTGATCGCATCCGGGCGCATGCCGTCCCACACGAACAGGATCACCCGGTGCGGCTGCGATCCCGCGGTGGCGGGTGCCGCCTGCGCGCAGGGCAGAAAAGCCAGCAGGGCAGGAAGCAGCAGGGATGGCAGCAGCAGTCGGCAGCGGCGAAACACGAGGGTCATGGGCGAACCGTGGTGGCGGCGGACGCGACATGCTGCCTGTCGCATGTTGCAGTTTGCAGTCTATCGTGCCGGCGGCCGCGGCTGGATAGCGAGTCCATGCGGTTCGTCAGCGAGGTGCCGGCGAGGGCTAACATGCGATTGTCATGTGCGACAGGTATTTCGTCAGCGCAGTGCTTGCCGCCGGAGTTGTCGCGATGCTCCACCTGTGCTGGATTACCCTCGCCGCCGCTGGAATGCAGGCCATGCCCGTTGCCGTTCCCCATCATGAAAAGCCGCTCGCCGCGAAGGTGCTGGTGATCGGTCATCGCGGCGCGCCTGCGTGGCGGCCGGAACATACGCTGGCCTCGTACGGCAAGGCGATTGCCGATGGCGCCGACTTCATCGAGCCGGACCTGGTCATGACGAAGGACGCCGTGATGGTGGCCCGTCACGAGAACGAGATCGGCGGTACCACCGACGTGGCAGGCCACCCGGAGTTCGCCGGCCGCAAGACCACCAGGACGATCGATGGCAAGGCCGTCACCGGCTGGTTCACCGAGGATTTCACGCTGGCGGAACTGAAGACGCTGCGCGCCCGCGAACGCCTGCCGCAGTTGCGCAGCACGAAGTACGACGGCGAGTTCCAGATACCCACGCTGGACGAAATCGTCGACTTCGTGGCCGCCGAGTCGGCGGTGGTCGGGCATCCGGTCGGGATCATTCCGGAGATCAAGCACGGCAGCTATTTCCGCAAGCTCGGCCTGCCGATGGAAGACCGGCTGCTGGCCACGCTGGCGGCGCACGGCTACACGCGCACGGCACCGGTGGAGATCCAGTCGTTCGAGATCGCCAATCTCGAATACCTGCATGACCGGCTGGGCGGCGTGCAGGCGCGACAGCGCCATCCGAACATCCGTCTGCTGCAGTTGATCGATGACGCCGATCTGCAGCCGTACGACGTGGTGGTCGCGGGTGGCAAGCTCGACTACGGCGACATGCTGACGCCGGCCGGGCTGCGCGAAATCGCCCGCTATGCCGATGCGATCGGCCCGAGCATCACGGCGATCATTCCACTTCAGGCTGACGGCCGTCTGGGCCGCCCGACCTCTTTGGCGCACGATGCGCATGCGGCGGGACTGGAGCTGCACCCGTATACCTTCCGTCCGGAAAACCAGTTTCTGGCCAAGGATTTTCGCCACGGCAACGACCCGGCGACACGCAACGAGGCCGGCCTGATCGCCGAGATCCGCGTCTATCTCGATGCCGGCATCGATGCGTTCTTCACCGACGATCCGGCGATCGGCCGCAAGGCACTGGACACTCGCTGAACGGAGTCGACGCACGCCTGTCACGCGGCTGCAGTGATGCGGCCCGAGCATGCGCGGCACCTTTGCTTCCTCCGGAATCCGCATGCGTCGTCTGCTGCTCGCGTTGTCCTTCGGCGTGCTCGCCGGGTTGTCATCCGCGCGGGCGATCGCCACGCCGGTGCTGCTGATCTCGATCGACGGCCTGCGTCCGGCCGACGTGCTGCAGGCGCGGCAGCGCGGCCTGAAGCTGCCGAATCTGGAAGCGTTCCTGCAGCAGGGTGCGTACGCCAGCGACGTGCGCGGCGTGCTGCCCACGCTGACCTATCCCAGCCATACCACCTTGATCACCGGCGTCTCGCCGAACCTGCACGGCATCGGCGGCAACCTCACCTTCGATCCCACCAACAGGAACCAGCAGGGCTGGGACTGGTACGCCGGCGATATCCGCGTGCCGACGTTGTGGGATGCGGCGCATGCGGCCGGCCTCAGCACCGCCAACGTGCACTGGCCGGTCAGCGTGGGTGCACCGGTGGACTGGAACCTGCCGCAGATCTGGCGCACCGGTACCGCCGACGACCGCAAGCTGCTTGCGGCGCTGGCCACACCCGGCCTGCTGCCGTCGCTGGAACATGACCTCGGCCCGTACGCCGACGGCATCGCCGAGGATCTGCCCGGCGATCGGAACCGCACGCGTTTCGCGGTCAGGCTGCTGGAGACGCGCAAGCCGTATTTCATGACGGCCTACCTCACCGCGCTGGATGCGCAGCAGCATGCCAGCGGGCCGGATACCCCGGCATCGCGCAGGACGCTCGAAGGCATCGACCAGCTGATCGGCGAGCTGGTGGCGGCTGCGCGGCGCGTGCATCCCGAAGGCGTCGTGGCGGTCGTCTCCGACCACGGCTTCGCGCCGGTGCAACATGACGTCAATCTCTACCTGCCATTCATCAAGGCGGGTCTGGTCACGCTGAAGGGCAGCGAGGTGACCGGCTGGCAGGCGATGCCGTGGAACGACGGCGGCAGCGCGGCGATCGTGTTGCACGACCCATCGGATGTCGCGGTCAGGGCGAAAGTCGCCGCCTTGCTCAGGCAGCTGCAGGACGATCCGCAGTACGGCATCGCGCATGTGCTGGATCATGAGCAGGCCGTGGCCCACGGCGGCACGGCGCAGGCCAGCTGGTTCGTGCAATTCAGGCCCGGCAACGAAATGGCCCTCAAGCCCGATGCGCCGGTGCAGTCGCCCGGGCACTACCGCGGC
>CAVPQF010000025.1:0-28502 GCA_963707225.1 uncultured Gammaproteobacteria bacterium | reverse complement strand
CAGACGGATATCCAGCGCGGGGAAGTCGCCTTTGTCAGCCGGCCCGGTGTCCGCCTGCCAGCGCAGCAGATGGATCGCCCGCCGGGCCATGTGCCGCCCGGCTGCCGCCCGCGGTATGGCGTGGGTCAGTCCCGACCCCCGCAGTGCATCGTCGAAACCGAGCTTGTAGCGGCCGCGGAGAAATTTCGTCAGCGCGCGACTGAAATTCGAGCCGATGCAGGGATCGATGACCAGGTCGTAGTGCGTCTTGCGCAGGCGCAGCAGCAGGCCCAGAAAGGCCAGCGGGTGCTTGAAGCCGCGTCTGGGCAGGCAGTGGATGTTCCTCACGCTGAAGCAGGTGGCGAACACGTCCCTGGCGATGTCGCCTTCGGCGAGGATGTCGATTTCAGCGCCCTTGTAGCGCTGCTCCAGTTCGGCGATGAGCGGTGTCAGCAACAGCATGTTGCCCAGCCGGTGATTCGGCCGACAGACCAGGATCCGGTAGACGCCCTTGCACGGCAGCGGCGGCGCCACCGGACCGGCCTGGCCAGCGTTCGCGCGGCACTCCGCTCCGGCACGATCGTGACCCGGGATATCCGGGGGAGACAGGCTGACAGCCGAATGGCGGAAGTCCCGGCGGCTCATGGCAGACTGCGCGCAAAGCGGGCCACCGCGGGCACGACTTTCTTCAGCGAACGATCGACCACGCCCGGCCACAGGCCGTTGAGGCGCGCGAAGAAGCTTTCGGGGAATCCCAGATAGACCTCGTTCCTTTCCTGCTCGATGGCCTTGACGATGCGGGCAGCGACCCACGCCGGCTCGTCCATGTGCATCATCCCCTCGGCCGCCATGGCGTGGATGGCGTGCGGGTTGAACGGCGTGCGCACCGCCCGTGGGGAAACGTAGGTGACACCGATGCCGGCGTCGGACAGTTCGCGCCGCAGTGCCTGCGAGAAACCGCGCAACGCGAACTTGCTGGCCGAATAGGTCGCGAAGCCGGGGTAGCCGATGCTGCCGAACATCGAGCCGATGTTGACGATGCGCCCGCTGCCCTGGGCGAGCATGCCGGGCAGCACCTCGCGGGTCAGCTGCATGGGAACCTGCAGGTTGATCTGCAGCATGCGCGGGATCATGGCCGGATCCGATGCGCCGAACAGCTGGAAATCCATCAGGCCGGCCAGGTTGATCAGGATGTCCAGTCCGTTGCAGGTGGACTGCATGAACTGCAACACCCGTTCACGGGCATGCGCGTCGGTGAGGTCCGCCTGCACCGGGACGGCGTCCATGCCGTTGCCGGCGATCAGGTGGCGCAGGCTGGCCATCGATGCGTCGGTCCGCCCGACCAGGCACAGCCGCGCACCCCGCTGGGCCAGTTCCCGGCCCAGTTCGCGGCCGATGCCGCCGGCGGCGCCGGTGAGGAGAATGCGTTTGCCTTGGAGGTTCATGGGTTGTCCGCGAGTGGGTCAGTGGCTGGATTGGAGGGTCTGGATGAGCTTGCGCACCTGCTCGCGGCGACCCTTGTCGGCCAGCGGCTGATCGGGGCGCGGCGGTGCGGCCAGTGCCTTGTCCAGCGCCGCCAGCGCGGCGGCCTTGTCGTCGGTGCGGCTCAGGCAATCGCCGTAGAAGTAATTCGGGTCGATGCCGTCGGGGTTGATCCGCAGCGCCTGCTGCAACATGGCGCGCGCCTTGTCCTTGTTGCCGAAGCCCAGCGGCCAGCCGGGCACCTGGCAGTAGAGGCTTCCCAGCGTGGTGTAGATCGACCCGTGCAGGACGTCAGGGTTGATCTTCTCGGCCTGCAGCAGCAGGTCGCGCGCCTGCTTCGCCATGGACAACGCGCCCAGCCCGCCGTGTTCGCCGGCATGGGTGCTCAGGATGATCGCCTGCCAGACCTTGGGCTCGGCACGTTGCGGATACTGCGCGATCAGCCGCGCTGCCTGTGCCTCCAGTGCCGTGTAGGCGCCGTCCTGCGCAGGGCGCGGCATTTCGTAGGTCACATGCGCCCAGGTGTGCTCGAGATTCGTCACTGCGGTGTCGACCGCATCGGCGCATACCGTGGTCGGCAACCAGCTCAGCGTGCCCAGGACGAGCAACAGGCGCAGCGAGGTTGTGGTTTTCATGGTGAGGGTCTCCCGCGCCCGCAGGCGTCGTCGATGGCCTGGAAAATGTCGCCGTAGAGTTGGTAGAAGCGGTTGGCGGCGTGGATCAGGGCGCGCTGGTCGCCGTCGTCATCGAGCCGGTTGACCAGACCCTGGTAGAAGCCGACATGCTGCTGATCCAGCGCGCCGTGCGATGTCAGATAGCGCAGTGCCGTCCGGGGCAGGTCCAGTGCCTGGCCGATCGCATCGGCGGCCAGCGTCGCCAGCGCTGCGCTGGTGCCTTCGAGGACGAAGACCATGCCGAGAAAGCCGACCGGGTTGCCGCGGCGGATGGTGTCGTGTGCATAGGCCACCATCATTTCCGTCGCCGGCATCGGCGTCGCGCGGCGAGCCGCGGCGGCATCGCCGCCGCTGGCCGCGATGTCGTCCAGGATCCACTCGTCGTGACCGATTTCCTCCTCGATGTACTCGGCCACCGCCGGCTGCATCCAGCGCAACCGTTCGGGCAGGTGGTAGCCCATGCCCATCATCAGCGGCACGGTCTGCCGCACGTGGTGATAGGCCTGCTGCAGGAACGCGAGGTATTCCTCGCGCACCACCTCGCCGCGCAGGGCGCGCTGGATGATCGGTATCGAGAGGAACGCGTTGCGATCGATCTCGGTTTCCAGCACGAGGCGCTCATGCGTCGACAGGGGTGGTTTGGCTTGCATAGAGAGTTTCCAGGACGTTGGCGTAATGAGCGGCGATGGCTTTGCGATCGGGTGCACCCGAGGCCTGCGCCATGCCGTTGCGGGGCGAGAAGGGCATGGCGGCGACATGCCAGGCCGCGATGCGTGCGTAGTCGGGAAGACGTGCATTGGCGGCGGTCACCGCCGCGGTGATCTGCCCGGGCGTTGCCGCGGGATGGGGCACCAGTACGGCGACGTTGCAGGGACGCGCTTCGCCGAACACGGCGGCCTGCATCACCGCCGGGCCGGCGGACAGCTCGCCCTCGACCCACTCCGGCGCCACGTTCCTGCCGAAGGCGGTGGCATAGGCGGTCTTCTTGCGGCCGCTCACATGCAGATGGCCCGCGCTGTCGAAGCGACCCAGGTCGCCGGTCGCCCATTCGATGGGCGGTGGCGCATCGCTGCCCAGGTAGCCGCCGAACAGCTTGCCGGCTACCAGAATCTCGCCGTCCTCGGCCAGTCGCACCCGCACGTGCGGCAACGGCGTGCCGACGCTGCCGGGCTGCAGGTAGCCCGGTCGATTGAGGCTGACCACCGAGGCCGCCTCGGACAAGCCGTAGCCTTCGTATACCGGCAGACCGAGCTGCCAGGCGCGTTCAATCAGGTGGGCGGCGCAGGGCGCTCCGCCCACCGCGACAAAACGCAGCGAGGCAGGCATGCGCGCGCCGGCCGCAAGGCATTCCACCAGCAGCTTGAGCAACTGTGGCACCAGGATGGTGGCGCTGGGCGCGTAGCGATGGAACGCGGCCAGCAGCTGGTCCGGTTGCACCGCACTGGATCCGGTGAAGCCGCAGCTGGCGAGCGACGGCAGCATCGCCGTACTGCCGCTGGCCAGTGCAGCGTAGATGCCGCCGACATTTTCCAGCAGGGTGGACAGTGGCAGCAGTGACAGGCTGCGATCATCCGGGCTGGCGTCGACCGCCTGCGCCAGCGCGAAGGTGACCGCCTCGATCGCGTCGCCGGACAGGCACACGCCCCTGGGCTGGCCGGTGGTGCCCGAGGTGTAGGTGATCTTGCAGGTATCCGTCGGGAGCCGGCGCGCGGAGGCCGCCGGCCGTGCAAACAGGAATACCCGCCGTCCGCCGACCTGCAGTTCGCCGGACGGCGGCATTCCCGTCAGCGATGCGATCCGCTCGGGCTGATCGCTCACGATCAGGTCGGGGGTGGCGTCGTCGATCAGGTGCCGTATCTGGCCGTCGCTGAAGAATGGCGGGATCGGGATCGCCACCGTGCCGCGTTGCGCCAGGGCCAGATCGACAAGCGCCCAGGCGCGGCTGTTGTCGAGCAGCACGGCGACGCGGCTTGCGTCGAGCGCGTGCGCGACCCGTGCAACAGCGGGCGGCAGTTCGCCGTAGGACATCTCGCCGGTGTCATCGAGCAAGGCCACCTGGCCGGGGCGAGCGGCTGCGTGGCGGGTGATGCTGTCGACAATGCCGCGCATCATTCGCCTCCACAGCATGACGAGGCCGCGCCCGTGACCATTGCGGCCTGTCGATCCATGTCAGCCAGCAGGGCGCGCAGCAGCGGCTGGTTGTGGCCGACATGACGCCGCAGTTTCTGGTAACCCGAGTCGATGTCGCCTGCACACACCACCGGTCCGGCCTGGTAGTAGTCGCCCCAGTGCTCGCCGCGATCATCCAGCAGCAGCGGTCGCGCCACGGCCAGCGGCAAGGGTTGGAGACCCAGCCGCTGGAATGCGTTGATCAGCATGCGCGTCGCGGTGAACAGCACCCAGCGATAGCCCAGTGCATGCAGGAACAGGGTCGATGCGGCGATTGCCCAGCGCGTATCGCCCGGGCTCTCGAGCGCGAGGTTGCCGACTTCCACCAGGTCCTCGCGCGCGATCGCACGGCCGAGTCGATCGCCGATCAGGTGCTCGGCCGCCGCGCCAAGGTATTGCTCGGCGAAAAGACGGCCGCTCCTGCCATCGCGCATGCCGACGGCCGCGCGCTGGCGCTGTGCATCGCGAAAGCTCAGCAAGGTGGGATAGAACGATTGCACGTCGGCGCGAAAACGCTGCGCGAACACCCGGTGGATGAAAGCCTGTACCAGGGCGCGTTCGGGGTGCCGCTGATCGAGCACGTGGGTGTGTATGGGCTCCTTGAGTTCGGCGAGGAGCGGTTGGACTCCCTCGAGGATGCAGGGGTCGTGGTCGGGCGTTGCGTGCTGGAAGGGCATGGAGGCTCACTCGGGGATGCGGGTCACCTAACCCTCTTAAGCGAGAACCGTGCCATGCGTTCAAGTCATTGATAAGGCGATATATGTGTCTCGATCGAACGGGTATTCATGGCATGCGGAATTTGCAGCGCGCAAGAATTGTCTGCACGGATTGTCGGATTTCACCGCGCCCTTCAGTGGCCGGCGGATCCGTCGCAGTCGGCCGCCACGGCGGCGGACGCCGGCAGGCTCAGCATCAGGACCACCTGCACGCTGGCATCGACGTGGCAGGACGCCACGTAACCTATCGCGCCCGGCGTGGTGGCCACGAAGCGCACGACGGCCTGCTGCGAGGCCAGCACGTACGGCGGGCTCACGCCCTGGAAGTACTGGCGGTTCCAGTAGTCCTGCATCTGCACGTCGGGCAGGTGGGTCAATTCACGGAAAAACGCCTCGCGCAGCGGCGAGGCGGGAGGCAGGTTTACCGGGATCAATCGTTGGCCGTCGGCATCGACGAATATCTTCTTGAGGAAGATGTTGCGCAGCGTGGCGCGATCGAGCGTGAGCCGGGGTGCCTGCGGAGCGGTGATCACCGCCAGTCTGGGTTCGGTCGCGCCGGCGCCGCCGGACCAGGCGGCCAGACAGCCGCAGGCTGCAAGCAGGAGAAGCATCAGGCGGAAGCGGTCGTCCGGCATGGTTCAGAACAGCACCGCGATCGACGCCAGCCAGCCGGATGGCGCCAGCTGGAGATCGTTGCTGCCTTCACGGTGCTCGACCTTCAACACGAGGCCCTGGATCGGGCGATAGTTGAAACCGAACGTGCGCAGCGTGGTGGTCCGGGAGGGCAGCGAGGTGTGGTAGCGCTCGTAGCGTCCGACCAGATAGAGGTGGCCGGACAACGGCAGCTCGGCCTCGAGGAAACCGCCGTGCTCCACCGGTACGTCGGCACTGCCGCCGGTGCGGTGTATCGCTTCGCCGCTCAGGTTCAGGTAGCGGGCCGACCAGCTGAAGTCCAGCCCGGCCAGCTGATACTTCTGCCGAGGCAGCTGCAGGGTGTAGTCGAGGCAGGACATGCCCACGCTCAGGCGGTCGTCCATCATGTGGTAGAGCACGCGGGCGCCGAGCGCCTGCCGGAAATTGTTGCGGATGCTGCCGTTGGCGCCGAACGAACTGAACGCGTGATCCTGGTCCTGGCCAATCCCGAGACTCTTGCTGTCGTCGGCGAAAACCCAGTAGTCGAGGTCGCGACCGTGCAGCGACACCGTGCCGAACATCATGATTCCCGCGGCGTGGCGGGCGAATGCCGCCGATGTCGACAGTGGCCGGGATACCGTCCAGGTCAGCGGGTCGGCATGGATCAGGTTCCACTGACCGACCGGGGTGAGGAACTTGCCGAGCCGGAAACTGATCGCCTGGCTGGCGTGATAGTCGACATAGAGCCGCTCGACATCGAGCTCCGAATCCTGCCCGCCGGAGTGACTGCCGGAGAGTTTCAGGGTGTCACCGGCATCGACTTCGCCGAACAGCTGCCAGCGGGTACCCAGGTCCTTGGTGACAAACAGGCTGATGTCCTGGAACCGCAGCGTGCTTTTCTCGCCCTCGATGTTGTAGTAGTGCAGGTTGGCGTAACCGCCGATGCGCAGCCCATGTTCGGGAAAGTACAGTCCCTGTCCGAGCGAGTAAGGCGCGTGCTGCCAGCTGTCGTCGGCGGCGCGGGCAGGGGTGCCGCAGCCCAGTGCAAGGCCGATCGTCGCCAGCACGGCGAAGCCGCGGCGGCAGCCGGCAGCTGCGTGCCTCACCGGCGCCGACCGACAGCAGGAGGAGTCGACGAAACAGGACGGGAGCCGGGGGATTTCATACGCATGATCGCAAGCCGACATGGGACCCGGCGGATTCTGCGGCATTGCGTCACCGCCGGCAAAGGCGCGCTCGTGCGCGCTTGCCGGCGGCGCGCCGTCTCGGCCACACTGGACGGGGTAAACGCCGGCAGCATTCCTGCCCGGCCGGCGTTGTTCGGATTCCTCTCGGCAACCATGGCCCATCGCTTGTCCATCGCCATCGGCGGGTCCGCGCCGTGACCACACGATCGGCCCTGCTGCGGCTTCTTGTCTGGATGCTGATCGGCGCCGTGACCGTGGTGGGCGTGCTGTCGTTCTACCAGTTCCGCCAGGCACTGCAGTCCGAGATTGCCGGCAATCTGCAGTTCGGTGCCGGCACGGTGATGCAGCGCATCGACACGTTCATGTTTTCGCACGTGGAAAACATGCGGGTATGGCGCGGCCTGGAGGTGATGCAGGACATCCGGGTCAACGACGTGGACAAGCGTCTCTCGCACTTTCTCTCCGACCTGCGCGCGGGGCAGGGCACGGTGTATCGATCGCTGCTGTGTACCGACCCGACCGGGCGCATCGTGGCGGCCAGCGACCCGGCGCTGATCGGTCGGCAGGCGCCTGCCGCGCCGGTCTGGCAGCCGATACCCGGGCAGCGTCTGGACAGCGTCTCCATCGCGCCGGTGCATGGTCGCGAAGGCGAGGCGGTGCTGCTGCGCACGTCGATTCCCAACGCGTTCGGTGCCGGAGCGATCGGCTACCTCTACGTACTGATCGACTGGAACTCGATCCAGGGCCTGCTCGACGAGGCCGTCGGCACCGGGTCGCGCAACCTGCTGCTGCTCGATCACGAGGGGCGGGTGATGGCCGTCTCCCGCGCACTGCGCAACCGTCCGGACATCGGCCGCCTGCAGCTTCGGCGCTGGACCTTGCCGGGCGAGGGCACGGTTTCCTATATCCACGACGGTCGCGCGCTCGGCTACGGCGAACTGCTGGTCGGCGCGGCGACGTCCGGCGGGTACCAGCAATACCGGGGGCTGGGCTGGCACATCGTGATGGTGGAGCCGACGGCGGTCTCGTTCGGCCCGATATGGCACCTGCTCTGGGCCATGCTGGCCGTGCTGCTGGTGACCCTGCTGGCGGGGATCTGGATTTCCTCGCGCCTGGCCAATCGCATATCGCGACCGATCGTCGCGCTGACCGAATTCACCCGCCGCTTTCGCCAGGGCGAGGCGCAGCTGCCTGCGGTGCCGGCCACCACCATGGTCGAAGTGGAGGAGCTGCATCACGCCTACGTCGAGATGATCGAGGCGCTAGAGCGGTCGCGCGAGCAGGTCGTGCGCGCGGGAAAGCTGGCGGTGGTGGGCGAAATGGCCGCGATCATGGCGCACGAGGTGCGCACGCCGATGGGCATCGTGCGCAGCTCCGCCCAGCTGCTGCAGCGGCAGCCCGATCTGGGCGAGAAGGAACGCGAGCTGATCGGCTTCATCCTCAGCGAGACCGAGCGCCTCGACCGGCTGGTCACGCTGTTGCTGGAGTGCGCGCGCCCCACGCCGCCGGACTTCCGGCCGCATGACCTGCACGCGATCATCGACAACGTCATCGGCCTGCTGGCGCCGCGGGCGGCCAACGCGGGTGTGGCATTGACGCGCGATTTCGCCCCGTTCGAGATGGTGCTCGATTGCGATCGCGAGCAGATGATGCAGGTGCTGTTGAACCTGATCCTCAATGCGCTGTCCTTCGTTTCCGCGGGCGGCCGTGTGGCGGTCAACACGTACCGCGACGCCGGCGCCCTGTGGATCAGCGTCGTGGATGATGGACCGGGCGTGCCGGAAGCGCTGCGCCAGAGTATCTTCGACCCCTTCTTCAGCCGGCGCGAGGGCGGCATCGGACTGGGCCTGACCATCGTGCAGCAGATCGTGCAGGTGCACGGTGGCGAGATCAGCGTCAGCGAGAGCGCGTGGGGCGGTGCCGCGTTCAACCTGCGGTTCGAACAGCCATAGGCGGCGGATGATGAACGTCAGGCGGATTCTCGTGGTGGACAACGAAGCGAAGATGCGGCGCATCCTCGAACTTTCGCTGAAGCACATGGGCCACCACGTCGAGCAGGCCGCCGATGGTGTGGAAGCGCTGGCTGCGATCGAGAGCGGTTCGTTCGACCTGGTATTGACCGACCTGCGCATGCCGCGGATGGACGGCATCGCCCTGCTCAATGCGCTGAGGGAACGCGGGGACGACGTGCCGGTGATCGTGCTCACCGCCTATGGCACGATCGAGACGGCGGTGGCCGCGATGAAGCTGGGCGCCGCCGATTACATCATCCGGCCGTTCGAGATGGATACGATCGAGCTGGCCGTGACGCGCGTGCTGGCCATGCAGGCGGTACAGCGCGAGAACCGTTTCCTGAAGGACGAACTTTCCCGCGGCTGGGGCGAGTTCATCGGCGTCAGTCGGCCGATGCAGGAGCTCTATCGCCTGATCCAGCAGGTGGCGCCGGCACGCAGCAATATCTTCATCGTCGGCGAGACGGGCACCGGCAAGGAGCTGGTGGCCAGGGCGCTGCACCAGGCCTCCGGCCGCAGTGGCCTGTTCGTGCCGATCAACTGCGCCGCGATTCCCGCCGAGTTGCTCGAGAGCGAGCTGTTCGGCCATGCCAAGGGAGCATTCACCGGTGCCTTGCGCGAACGCATCGGCAAGTGCGAACTGTCCGGCGGCGGCACGATCTTCCTCGACGAGATCACCGAAATGCCGCTGGCCCTGCAGGCCAAGCTGCTGCGCGTATTGCAGGAGGGCACGATCGAACGGCTCGGGTCCAATGCCGCCATCGCGGTGGACCTGCGCGTGATCGCCGCGACCAATCGCGACCCGGCGCAGGCGGTCGATGCGGGCGCATTGCGCCGCGATCTGTATTTCCGGCTCAACGTGGTCAGGATCGACGTGCCGCTGCTGCGCGAACGGGCCGGAGACATCCCGTTGCTGGCCGATCAATTCCTGCAGAAGTACTCGCGCGAGCTGGGCCGCCGCCCGCCGCGGCTGGCGCCGGAAGCACTCAGGCGGCTGGAAGGTTACGCATGGCCCGGCAATGTCCGTGAACTGGAAAACCTGATCGAACGTGCGGTCGTGCTGTGCACGGGCGGCGAGATCACGGCGGAGCATTTTCCCGCCGAGATCGCGCGGCCGGTGGGAGCGGTGCCGTCGAATGACGTCCTGCCGCCGGGCGACATGCCGGCATCGCTTTCCATGAAGGTTCACGTCGAGGCGCTGGAGCGGCAGCTCATCGAGGAAGCGTTGAAACGCAGCGGAAACAACAAGGCCGCTGCCGCGCGGGCGCTTGAAATCAGCGAGCGGGCGCTCTGGTACAAGCTCAAGCGCCAGGACCTGCCTGGCGGCTGAGCGCCGCCGCCAAAGTCCGACAGGCTCCCAGGGTCTGTGGCGGCGCAGCGAGCCCCACGTCGCTGGCGGAGCCCCACGATGAATGCATGCCCTCGGGCTGCGGTCAGCGTTGCGGCAATACCCGCAGCAACTCGTGGCAGGCGCCCATGGTGTGATAGTCGGTCTTGCCGGCCGGGCTTTTCTCGTCGCTGATCTTGCGGTTGTCGCGGGTGAGGATGCGGTACCAGGCGCCGTGGCGGTGGTCGACGAAATGCTCCCAGGCATACGCCCACAACTTCCCGTACCAGTCGTCGTAGACGGCCAGGCCGGTGCGTGCATGCAGCAGCGCCGCGGCGACCAGCGACTCGGCCTGCACCCAGAAATACTTGTCGTCGTCGCAGACGCTGCCGTCCGGCGCGAAGCCGTAGCAGATGCCGCCATACTCGCTGTCCCAGGCGCGCGCCAGCGCGGTGTCGAACAGCTGCCGCGCGGTGGGCAGCAGCCAGTCCTCGTCGTAGCCCCGTGCGCGCAGCAGCGGTTCCATGATCAGCAGCAGCTTGGCCCATTCGGTCTGGTGGCCGGGCTGGAAGCCCCACGGGCGGAACAGGTGCTTCGGGTCGTCGCGGTGGTAGTTCCAGTCGATGGCCCAGTCGCGGTCGTAGTGCTCCCACACCAGCCCGCCGGCCAGGGTGGCCTGGCGGCGCGTCATGTGGTCGGCGAGGGTGTACGCGCGGTCGAGATAGCGCGGTTCGTTGCTGGCCTGGTAGGCGGCCAGCATCGCCTCGCACATGTGCATGTTCGCGTTCTGGCCGCGGTAGTCGCTGAAGTGCCAGTTCGCATCGGCCTCGTCGCGGTACAGCCCGGCGTCGGCATCCCAGAAACGCTGCTCCAGCAGGCTCCAGGTCTCGTCCATCCAGGCGGCGGCCTCGGCGATGCCGGCCTTGCGCGCGCTGGCGTAGGCGAGCAGCACGAAGGCCACGCCGTAGGCATGGTTGGTACGGTCTTCCGGCTGCTCGTCGCGGATCGTCCAGGCGTAGCCGCCGGTGTACGGATCGCGATGCACCTCGCGCAGATAGCGCAGGCCGTGGCGGGCCGCTTCGAGGTATTCGGCATTGTCGAACTCGATCGCCGCCATCGCGTAGTTGAAGACGAAGCGGGTGCTGCTGACCAGGTGCCGGTGGCTGTGGTCGTAGACCGTGCCGTCGTCGCGGAAGTAGTGGAAGAAGCCGCCTTCCGGGTCGATCGCGCGCGGGTGGTAGAACGCCATCGTCTGCGCGATGTGCTCGCGCAGGAACTCGGCGGAACGGAAGTCGGGGCTGGCGTTCATGCCTGTTGTTCCATGAAGGCCAGCACCTCGTCGCCGCGCGGCATCGCGGCGAACGAACCCTGGCGGGTGACGGTGAGGGCGCCGCAGGCGGCGGCGAAGCGCAGCATCGCGTGCAGGCGCGGCAGTTCGCCGACCAGCCGGTCGATCCGCTCGGCGCCGGCGTCGAGTTCGGCCAGGCAGCACAGCAGGCCGCCGATGAAGGCGTCGCCGGCGGCGGTGGAGTCGACCACGGTGACCGCGTAACCGGGCAGCTCGCCCTCGGCGTCGGGATGGAACCAGCGCAGCGGCCTGGCGCCGTCGGTCACCACCACCAGCCGGGTGCGGCCCAGCCACAGGCGGTCCAGCGCGGCCTGTTCGCCGTCCGGCGCCAGCCAGGCGAATTCCTCGGCGCTCAGCTTCACCACGTCGGCCAGGTGCAATGCCGGCCACAGCAGCGGGTGCGGATCGACCTCGGCCGGCCACAGCGCGGGGCGCAGGTTGAGGTCGAAGCTGACCAGCGCACCGACGCCGTGCGCGCGCTGCATGCCTTCGCGCGTGGTGGCGGCGAGTGCCGGGTCGGTCATGCTGTTCGAGCAGACGTGGAACACGGCGACGTCGCGGAAGGTGTCGGCGCGGAAGTCGGCCGGCCGGAACAGCAGGTCGGCGGTGCGGTCGCGGTAGAAGCTGAAGCTGCGCTCGCCGTGCGCATCCAGGGTGACGAAGGCCAGCGCGCTGGCCGCCGTGTCGGTGCGCACGACGTCGGCGGTGCCGACGCCGGCCTGCTGCAGGCTGTCGAGCAGGAAGTCGCCGAAGCGATCACGCGCGAGCATGCCGGCGAAGCGGGCATGCCCGCCGAGCCGCGCGGCGGCGACCGCCACGTTCGCCGGCGCGCCGCCGGCGAACGGCGTGAAGCGCACGGCGAAGCCACGCTCGTCGAGGCCGTCGGCGTGCAGGTCGATCAAAGCCTCGCCGAAGCACAGGATGGGTCGCGTGGGCATGCTCAGCGATTCCCGCCGGTGTCCGGCGCCGCGATGCTGCGGATGCGCGAGCCGCTGAGCCCATAGAACACGATGTACAGGTAGCACAGCAGCGGCAGGAAGAAGGCGTGCTGCAGGCCGATGTGATCGGCGAACACGCCTAGCAGATAGGGAATCACGGCGCCGCCCACGATCGCCATGATCAGCAGGCTGGACGCCTTGCTGGTCATTGGCCCGAGCCGCTCGATGCCGAGCGCGAAGATGGTCGGGAACATGATCGAGTTGAACAGGCCGATCGCGATGATGCTGTACATCGCCACCGCGCCGCTGCCGAGCATGGTGGTCAGCACCAGCAGCGCGTTGATCGCCGCGAACAGGGCGAGCAGCCGGCGCGGAGAGAACCTGGCCATCAGTGCCGAACCGATGAAGCGCCCAACCATCGCACCTCCCCAGTAGAACGAGGTGTAGTAAGCAGCCTGCTGTTCGCTCATATGGCCGATATCAGGCATCGATAGATAGTTGACCATCGCGCTGCCGATCGATACCTCGGCACCGACGTAGAAGAAGATGCCGAGCACGCCGAACAGCACGTGCGGGTGGCGAAGCACATCGGCATAGCTGTGATGAACCACGTCGGCCTTGTCGGTCGCTTCGCGCAAAGCGGGCAGACGGAACAGCCATACGAACACGGCAAGCAGAAACAACACCACCGCCAGTCCGATATACGGCCCCTGCACCGCATGCGCCTGCTGCATTTGATAGCTGAGCTGGTCAGCTGGTGCGAGTCCGGCGATGTCAGCCGGGCTCTTCACCACGCTAGAGAGAATCAGCTTGCCGCCGAACCAGAGTGCCAGCGCGGTGCCGAGGGAGTTGAGTGCCTGCGCGAGAGTGAGCCGACTGGAGCTGGTCCTTTCCGGGCCGAGCAGCGATACGTAGGGGTTCGCCGCCACCTGCAATACGGTGATACCTGTCGCCAGCACAAATAGTGCGGCGAGGAACGCGCCATAAAGATGCAGTGCCGCCGCTGGCCAGAAGCCGAGCGCGCCGAGCCCCGCGATCATCAGCCCAGCGACAACGCCGTTCTTGTAGCCCAGCGCCGTGACCAGCCAGCCGGCTGGCAGCGACATCAGGAAATATGCACCGAAGAATGTCGATTGCACCAGCATCACCTGCGCGTAGTCGAGCTGGAATGTCGACTTCAGGTGCGGAATCAGGATGTCGTTCAGTGCCGTGAGCAGGCCCCACATGAAAAAAACGGTGGTAAGCACACCCATCGCCAACGGCTGATCGGTATAGCGCTCTTTGTTTTCCATCCCACCGGTACTGCCGGAGGTCGGTGACGGTTGAGTGGCGAAGGCCATGTGGATTCCCCGGAGAGTGGTGTGGTCAGGCGGTGGGTGGCGCGCAGCTGCTTTCGCGAACGATCAGTTGTATCGGTGTCACGGTCCGATGGCTGGCGGCCTGTGGTTGCTGCAGGCGCTGCAGCACCAGTTGCGCCGCCTGCTTGCCGCGCTCGCGCGGCGCGACCGACAAGGTGGTCAGCGGCGGCATGCCGAGCGCCGCCTCGGCGATGTCGTCGAAACCGGTCAGCGCGAAGTCGTGGCCGGGGCGCAGGCCGCGCTGGTTGAGGCCGAGCATCAGGCCGAGCGCGACCGCGTCGTTGTAGCAGACCGCCGCGGTCGGGGCGAGTGCGCCGGCGAACAGGGCCGCCGCGTGGTGGGCGGCATCCAGCCGGGTCGGCGCGCATTCGATGCGCCAGTAAGGCTCGGTGCGCAGGCCGGCCGCGTGCATGGCCTCGACGTAGCCGGCGTGGCGTTGCCGGCACGAGCTGGAATCGTGGTGGCCGCCGAAGAACGCGATGTGCCGGTGGCCGCGGGCGATCAGGTGTTCGGTGGCCAGGCGGGCGCCGTGCTGGTTGTCCAGCATCAGCTGGTCCCAGTGCGCGAATTCGGGCAGCGTGCCGCCCAGCTCGCGGTTGAACAGCAGCAGCGGCACGCGCCGCCCGATCACGGCCAGCACGTCGTGCGCCTTGCTGTGTTCGGCCGGCGACAGGATGATCCCGGCCGGGCCGTGTTCCAGCAGCGAGCCGAGCACCGCCTGTTCGCGCGCCGGCGACTCGCCGGTGCAGCCGAGCAGGGTGACGAAGCCGGCGGCGGCCAGCGTCTCGTCCACGCCGGCGGCGAATTCGGCAAAGAACGGATTGGCCAGGTCGTTCAACACCAGCGCGATGCTGGTCGAGGTGCGCCGGCGCAGGTTCGCCGCGGCACGGTTGTAGACGTAGCCCTGCCGACGCAACTCCTCCTCGACCCGCACCCGGGTGAGCTTGTTCACCAGCGGGCTGCCGCGCAGCACCAGCGACACCGTGGCGCGCGACATGCCGCAGCCGGCGGCAATGTCGTTCAAGGTCACCTTGCGTCCGACAGGGGTTGGGTGCGGCATGCGGTTTCGTCAGGTTGGAACGATCCAAATGTAGCTTGTCGGGACCGTTTGGCACGTCGCGGCGCAACATGCCTTGTCCGGCGGCGGATGTTAGCGTGCCGCTTTGGATCGTTCCAACAGGGCGAAATCGAGATGACTGTCCGACGCTGTGGCGTGCTTCCCCGTCTGCTTGCTGCCGCGGTCGGCATGGCGGCGCTGGCCGGCGCGCATGCCGGCACCCGTGCGGACGGCCACGCCGCGGCGGTCGACCCGCGCATCGGCACCGGCGGCGACGGCCACACCTTTCCCGGCGCCACCGTGCCGTTCGGGATGATCCAGCTGTCGCCGGACACCGCGATGCCGGACTTCAAGCACGCCTACAAGTGGGCCGCCGGCTACCAGTACGGCGACAGCAGCATCCTGGGTTTCTCGCACACGCATTTCTCCGGCTCCGGCCATTCGGACCTGGGCGACGTGCTGGTGATGCCGATCGCCGGCGACGTGCGGCTGGAGCCGGGCGACCCGGCCAGGCCGGGCAGCGGCTACCGCTCGCGCTTCTCGCACGACAGCGAAGTGGTGCAGGCCGGCTACTACGCGGTGACGCTGGACGACTACGGCATGCGCGCCGAACTCACCGCGGGGCGCCGGATCGGCTGGCATCGCTACACCTTTCCGGCCGGCAAGCCGGCCCATGTGCTGCTGGACCTGCGCCCGGGCATCTACGACTACGCCGGCAAGGTGCTGTGGGCCAGCCTGCACGTGCATGCGGACGGCACCGTCACCGGCTGCCGCACCACCCGCGGCTGGGCGCCGGGGCGCGAGCTGTGCTTCGCCATGCGCTTCTCGCAGCCGATGACCTCGCGCGAGCTGCTCAACCGCGAGACCGACGTCACCTACAGGGGTTTCAGGGGCCCGGGCAACCAGGCCGAGGATCGCGATGCGCAGGATGGCCGCGCCCTGGTCGGCGTGTTCGACTTCGGCACGCTGAAGCAGCCGCTGGAGGTGAAGGTGGCGATCTCGCCGGTGAGCGAGGCGAATGCGGTCGCCAACCTGGACAAGGACGGCGCCGGCTGGGATTTCGACGCGCGCCGCGCCGAGGCGAAAGCCGCCTGGGACCAGGCGCTGGCCGTGATCGACGTGGACGCGCCGAAGGCCGCGACGACGCAGTTCTACACCGCGCTGTACCACGCCATGCTGTCGCCCACGCTGAGCATGGACGTCAACGGCGAGTACCGCGGGCCCGACCACGCGGTGCATCGCGCGGACGGTTTCGAGTTCCATTCGACCTGGTCGCTGTGGGACGTCTACCGGGCGCAGCAGCCGCTGACGGTCCTGCTGCATCCCGGGCGCAGCACGGATTTCATCCGCTCGCTGATCGCGGCGCGCGAGGCCAGCCCGTTCGGCATCCTGCCGGTGTGGGCGTACCAGGGGCTGGAGACGTGGTGCATGATCGGCTACCACGCGGTGCCGGTGATCGCCGACGCCTACGTCAGGGGCGTGCGCGGCTTCGACGCGGACAAGGCGTTGCAGGCGATGGTGGCCAGCGCCACCTACGCGCCGTACGGCGACCTGGTCGACTACATGAAGCTCGGCTACGTGCCGATCGACAAGGAACCCGAAGGCGCCTCGAAGACGCTGGAGTACGCCTACGACGACTGGTCGCTGGCGCAGATGGCGAAGGCGATGGGCAAGGCCGACGTCGCCGCCACGTTCGGCAAGCGGGCGGCGAACTGGCGTCATGCATGGGATCCGAAGACCGGCTTCATGCGCGCGCGCCTGGCCGACGGCAAGTTCCGCGAGCCGTTCGACCCCGAGGCCGCCGGTTACGGCAGCGACTACACCGAGGGCAATGCGTGGCAGTACTCCTGGTACGTGCCGCAGGACGTGGCCGGGCTGATCGCCGCGATGGGCGGCGACGCGAAGTTCGTCGCGAAACTCGATGCCTTGTTCGAGGCGAAGGTCGACCCGTCGCACTTCAAGCACGTCGAGGACATCACCGGCCTGATCGGCTGGTACGCGCACGGCAATGAACCCAGCCATCACATCGCCTATCTGTACGACTACGCCGGCGCGCCGTGGAAGACGCAGCAGCGGCTGAAGCAGATCATGGACAGCCAGTACGCGCCGCGCCCCGACGGTCTGAGCGGCAACGACGACCTCGGCCAGATGTCGGCCTGGTACGTGTTCACCGCACTGGGCTTCTACCCGGTGACGCCGGGCAGCGACGAGTACGCGATCGGCCGGCCGTTCGTGGCACGCGCGGCGATCCACCTCGGCCACGGCCGCACGTTCACGATCAGCGCGTCGCC
This sequence comes from uncultured Gammaproteobacteria bacterium, assembly GCA_963707225.1. GTDB lineage: Bacteria > Pseudomonadota > Gammaproteobacteria > Xanthomonadales > Rhodanobacteraceae > Rhodanobacter. Next base: position 11,331 of record CAVPQF010000025.1, on the reverse strand, counting down.
GCTGGATGATGCGCATCCGTACGTCGGCGCGGTGACGCTCAACGGCAAGCCGCTGGATCGCACCTACCTGCGCCACGGCGAGATCGTGGCCGGCGGCGAGCTGCACTTCACCATGCAGGCCGAGCCGAACCGGGAGTGGGGCCGTGCAGCGGCGGCCCGGGCGGCTGCGATGAGCCATTACGGTGGGTGAGCGGCCCGCGCGACATGGGCGAGTCGCGGATGAAACATGCCAGAATGCAGCGCGAACCTTCCATCATGGGCCTGCCGATGCGGCGAGCGACATGACAACCCGGGGCATCATGCGCTGGCGTACCGCCGCCCTGCTGCTGGCGATGCTGATCATCGTCGGTCTGCCGTATGTCGTCACCCTGCAGGGGGCGCGCGACACCGAGCAGGCCACCGAATGGGTGGTGCGCTCGACCGAGGTGAAGTCGCTGGCCTACCGGATCGCCTACGCCGTGCACGACAGCGAGGCGGCCACCTACCGGCTGCTGGCGGGCGACGTGAACGACGCCACGCGCGCGCGCGCGACGCGGGTCGGCCAGGAAGTGCCGCCGCTGCTGCGGCAGCTGCGCGGGATGACGCGCGACAACGCCGACCAGCAGGCCCTGATGGGCTCGCTGGCCAGCGGCGTCAACGGCCGCGTCACCCTGATGAACCAGGCGCTGGAGCGGCTGCGGCAGGGCAACCCGGACGGCGCCCGGCAGTCGCTGCGCGACGCCGACGACCTGTTCGGGATGAATGCGCAGATCGCCGGCATCGTGCAGATCGAGGACGGCCTGCTGAAGCAGCGCCAGGCGGAAGCCACGCGGCAATCGTTCAATGGACGCGTCGTGCTGTCGATCACCGCGCTGGCGCAGCTCCTGCTGCTGGCCATCATCGTGATCACCTCCGAACGGCAGATCGGCCGGCGCCAGCTGGCCGAGACCCGCGAAGGCCGCGCGGTGCTGCGTTCGCAGCTGATCTTCCAGGCGGTGCGCGAGCCGATTGCGCTGTTCGACGAGAACCTGAACAGCCTGCTGGTGAACAACGCCTTCAGCGAGCTGTACGGCATGGACCCGCGGCAGCGCTCGCTGCCGCTGGTGCAGATCGGCGAAGGCGCCTGGAGCGACGGCGTGCTGCTGCAGCGCCTGAACGACGTGCTGCTGCGCGATCGCGAGCTGTGGGACTACGACATGGTCCAGCGCACCGTCGACGGCGTCGACCGCCACGTGGTGATCAACGCGCGCCGGCTGCAGCAGGACGGCGGCACGCCGGCACTGCTGCTGACGGTCAGCGACGTCACCGCGCGCGCGCTGGCCGAGCAGCAGGTGAACGAGCTCAATCGCCAGCTGGAAGGCAAGGTCACGCAGATCTCCGACGTCAACCGCGAGCTGGAGGCGTTCAGTTATTCGGTGTCGCACGACCTGCGCGCACCGCTGCGCCACATCGCCGGGTTCGCGCGCAAGCTGGAGCAGCACCTGGGCGACCGTGTCGACGAAAAGTCCAGGCACTACATCGAGGTGATCGCCGGTTCGGCGCAGCGCATGGCCGTGCTGATCGACGACCTGCTGGTGTTCTCGCGGCTCGGCCGCGGCGCGCTGCGGCTGCAGGCGGTGGACATGCAGTCGCTGGTCGACGAGGCTCGCGCGCTGGCCGAATCGGGCGTGTCGGATCGGCGTATCGTGTGGACCATCGCGCCGTTGCCGATGGTGATCGGCGATGAGAACATGCTGCGCACGGTATGGCAGAACCTGCTCGGCAACGCGGTGAAGTACACCGGGCATTGCGAGGTGGCGCGCATCGCGGTGAGCGTGCAGCAGGGGCGCGGCGGCGACTACGAGTTCACGGTGAGTGACAACGGTGCGGGGTTCGACATGCAGTATGCGGACAAGTTGTTCGGCGTGTTCCAGCGCCTGCATCGCGCTTCGGAATTCCCGGGCAACGGGATCGGTCTGGCCAACGTGCGACGGATCGTGGCGCGCCACGGCGGCCGCGTCTGGGCCGAGGCTGAACCGGGGCGCGGCGCCCATTTCCATTTTTCGCTGCCGGCCACCGATGCGGCCGGCACACGCACCTGAGATCGCTGCATGAACAAGAAGGACTTGCGCACCATCCTGCTGGTCGAAGACAGCATGGCCGACGCCGAGATGGCGATGGATGCGCTGGGCGAGGCGCACCTGGTCAACCCGGTGGTGCACGTGGAAGACGGCGTGGAGTGCATGGACTATCTCTGCTGCCGCGGTGCATGGGCCTCGCGCAATCCAGGCGATCCGGCGGTGGTGCTGCTGGACATCAAGATGCCGCGCATGAACGGGCTGGACGTGCTCACCGCGATGCGTGCCGACGAGAGGCTGCGACGGATCCCGGTAGTGATCCTGTCGTCCTCGCGCGAGGAAAGCGATCTGGCGCGCAGCTGGGACCTGGGTGCCAATGCCTACGTGATCAAGCCGGTCGACGTGGACCAGTTCTTCGATGCGGTGCGCACGCTGGGGCAGTTCTGGGCGGTGCTCAACCAGGCGCCCGAATAGCAGCGAGCGAACGGCGGGGCAAGGGGACACAGTGATCCGCGCAGTCCGCGGGTTGTTTGCGGGCAACGGGAACGATGCAGGAACAGCGGCGGTGAACCACATGCCAAACCGGTCATCACGGGCGATGCCGACCATTCGGGTGCTGCAGGTCGAAGACAACCGGCTCGACGCCGAATTGGTGCTGGCCGAGCTGGACGCGGATGGCATCCGCTACGAAGTGCGCCTGGTCGACGACGAGGCGAGCTTCCTCACCGCGCTGGACGAGTTCAGGCCGCACATCGTCCTGTCCGATCTCAGCCTGCCCGGCTTTTCCGGCCAGCATGCGCTCGACCTGCTGCGCCAGCGCGACGAGGATTTGCCGTTCATCTTCGTCTCCGCCACGCTGGGCGAGGAGGCGGCGATCGAGGCGCTGCGCAACGGCGCCACCGACTACATCCTGAAGCAGAACCCGGCCCGTCTGGCCAGCGCGGTGCGCCGTGCGCTGAGCGAGGCCGAGGCGCGCCGGGCCAGCCGTCGCTCCGAGGCGGAGCTGATTCGCGCGCAGCGTTTCGAGAGCCTGGGGATGCTTGCCGGCGGCCTCAGCCATGACCTGCGCAACCTGCTGCAGCCGCTGCTGCTGGCCGGCGACAGCCTGCAGGACTACCAGCACGACCCGCGCCTGGCGCGGCTGGGCAAGCTGGTGCGCGACTGTGGCAAGCGTGGCCTGGACATGGTGCACTCGATGCTGTCGTTCGCCGGCGGCGCGCGCCGCGCCGAGCAGGTGCGGCTGGGCGCGCTGTTCAGCGCGTTCGACCTGCTGATGCAGGGCAGCGTGCCGCATACGGTAACGATGGAGCTGGTCATCGACGATCCGGAACTGTCGTTCGAAGGCAACTACACCGAGCTGCAGCAGTGCCTGCTCAATCTGAGCCTGAACGCGATCCAGGCGATGCCCGGCGGCGGCCACCTGCGCGTCGAGGCCACGCAGGCGTCATTGCCGGCGGACTTCTTCCTGCCGGAAGAACAGCCGCGGCCGGGCGATTACCTGTGCATCAGCGTGATCGACGATGGCCCCGGCATGGACCCGTCGGTGCTCGAGCATCTGTTCGAACCGTTCTTCACCACCAAGGAAGCCGGCACCGGGCTCGGCCTGCTCTCATGCAAGCGGATCGTCGACAGCCATGGTGGCGTGATGCGGGTGGACAGCGAGCCGGGCCGCGGTACCCGCTTCGACCTGTATTTCCCGCTGGAGGCACCGGCCGCCGACAACGGCGAGATGGAGCAGGAGGACGACCTGGATGGCGCCGCCGAACGCGTGCTGGTGGTGGTGGAGGAAGCCGGCCAGCTGTCCCTGCTGGCCGACACGCTGGATGCCTGGGGCTACCAGGCCCATGCCAGCCAGAGCGGCACCGCCGCGCTGCAGTGGATCGAGGCCGCCGGCCTGCCCGACCTGGTGGTGCTGGATGCGGACATGAACCTGTTCACCGGCGTGCGCACGCTGGCGGCGCTGATCGAGCAGGGTTATGCCGGCGCGGTGATCCTGCTGGCCCGTCCCGGAGCCGTGCCCGACCTGCACGAACTTCCTCCGCTGCAGCACCTGTACGTGATCGACAAGCCGGTCACCACGCAGGTACTGTTGCGCACCTTGCGCAAGGCGCTGCACGCGGCCGGCAACGGCGGCTGATGCGCGAGCCGTGCACACAATGGCGATCCGGAGGACAGGGGTGTTGGCGTATTACCCTGATCTGGCCCTGCGCAGCTTCCGCCGCAGCAAGGCGCTGACCGCGCTGGTCGTGCTGCTGATGGGCTGCGGCGTGGCCACCTGCATGGTCACCTTCGCGGTGTTCCGCGCCACCGCGGCCGATCCGATCCCGTGGAAATCGAACCAGCTGCTCGTGCCGCAGCTCGACAACTTCGGCCCGGCACACAACTGGAACGGCGAGCCGCCGATCCTGCTCAGCTATACCGACGCCGTGGCGTTGCTGCACGCGCGGCAGGCGCGGCGGCAGGTGCTGGTCTACGGCAGCAAGTGGACGGTGCTGCCGGGTGACGCGCAACACCTGCCGTTCTCGCAGGAAGGCGATGCGGTTAGCCACGATTTCTTCGCGATGTTCGATGCGCCGTTCCGCTACGGCGGCGGCTGGTCGGCCAGCGCCGCCGCTCCATCGGCGTGCGGCGTGCGCTGGGTGCAACGCGTGGCGACATCCTGCGTTATTTCCAGACCGAGAACGCCCTGATCGTCGGCATCGGCGTGGTGCTGGGCGTGGCGCTCGGCATCGCCGCGAACCTGTCGCTGATGGCGCACTACGAACTGCCGCGGATGCCGCTGTGGCTGCTCGGCGTCGGTGCGCTGTCGCTGTGGCTGCTTGGGCAACTGGCCGTGTTCGGTCCGGCGCGGCGTGCCGCCGCGGTGCCGCCGGTGGAGGCGACGCGCTCGGTGTGAGCTTATGTAGGGCGGGCACGGCCCGCCGCTCTTCGGCAAGGCACGAAGCAAGAGCTGACGGGCAGTACCCGCCCTACAAAATATCGCGTGCTTGTGTCGGCAGCTCAGTCGATCCCGAGCTTCTTCAGCTTGTAGCGCAGCGCGCGGAAGGTGATGCCGAGTTTGCGGGCGGCGGCGGTCTTGTTGTAGCGCGATTCTTCCAGCGCCTTGACGATGGCGGTGCGCTCGAGGTTGCTGATGTAGTCGTCGAGGCCGCCGTTGGCGCTGGCGGCCGCCGTTGGCTGCGGCGGCTGGCCCGGCGCCGCCGCTTCCGCGCTGGGCCGGGCGCTGCGTTGCGGCAGCATGAGGTCGGCGGCTTCGATGGTGCTGCCGTCGCACATCGCCATCGCGCGTTCGAGGATGTTTTCCAGCTCGCGCACGTTGCCGGGGAAGTCGTACGCGTCCAGCGCGTCGCGGGCGGACGGCGACAGCTGGCCGACGCTTTCGCCGCTCTTGCCGGCCAGCGCCTTGAGGATGAACGCGGACAGCTGCGGCACGTCGCCGCGGCGCTCGCGCAACGGCGGCACGCGCAGCTCGATCACGTTGATGCGGTAGAACAGGTCCTGGCGGAACTGGCCCTGCTCGACCAGCTGGCCGAGGTTCTTGTGGGTGGCGGAAAGGATGCGCACGTCGACCGGGACCTCGTCGCGGCCGCCGATCGGGCGCACCGCCTTTTCCTGGATCGCGCGCAGCAGTTTCACCTGCATGTGCAGCGGCAGTTCGGCCACCTCGTCGAGGAACAGGGTGCCGCCCTGGGCGGCCTGGAACAGGCCTTCCTTGTCCACGCTGGCGCCGGTGAAGCTGCCCTTGCGATGGCCGAAGAACTCGCTTTCCATCAGCTCGGACGGGATCGCGCCGCAGTTGACCGGCACGAACGGGCCGCTGGCGCGCGGGCCCTGCTCGTGGATCAGCCGGGCCACCAGTTCCTTGCCCACGCCGGATTCGCCGGCGATGTAGACCGGCGCCTGGTTGCGCGCCAGCTTGCCGATGGTGGAGCGCACCTGCTGCATCGCCACGGAGTCGCCGATCAGGCGGTCGCCGGAATCGCCGGTTTTCGCCGCCGCGCCGCCGTTGCGTTTTTCCTCGGCCAGGCGCAGCGCGGTCCGCACCAGTCCGCGCAGCATCTGGATGTCGACCGGCTTGGAGACGAAATCGAATGCGCCGGCCTTCAGCGCGTTCACCGCGGCGTCGACGTTGCCGTAGGCGGTGATCATCGCCACCGGCATGTCCGGATGGCTGGCGGCGATCAGCTCGATCACCTCCTGCCCATTGCCGTCGGGCAGCCGCATGTCGGTGAAGCACAGGTCGTAACTGCGTTCGGCCAATGCGCGGCGTGCTTCGCCGACGGTACCCACGGCGTCGACCTGCAGGTCCATCCGCCCCAGTGTGATGGTCAGCAGTTCGCGGATGTCGCGTTCATCGTCAATGACCAGGACGGTCTGTGGGTTCATGGCACGGCGCGTGGCTATGGATGCAACAGAGAATACCCGGCCCCGCGCTGCGGGGCAAAGACTGTCCACACCTGCTAATGCCCCAGCCGGCGGTCGAAGAAGCGCACCATCACGGCATACGCCTCGCGCGATTCGGGCATCTCCGGGTCCGAGAAGAACGAATGCCACATGCCGTCCCAGACATGCAGCTCGGCATCCACCCCGGCCGCGGCCAGCAGGGCCTGGCTGTGCAGGACCGAGCTCAGGGTGAAATCGCGGCTGCCGGTGATCAGCAGGGTCGGCGGGAACTTCGCCAGCAGCGCGGGCGAGTTGGCCGGGAACACCAGCGGGTCGCTGGCGCTGGCGCCCTTGAAGTACGGCAGGTCGGCCAGGCGTAGCGGCCGTGCGGGTGGCGGATCGCCGCTCAGTACGGGCGCCACGTAGGCGGAATCGCCGCCGAGGTCGCTGATCGAGCCGCAGAAGGTGCCGATCGCGCCCGGCACCGGCAGCTTCCCGGTGATGATCCGCGCCACCGCCTCGCCGGTGAGCACGCCGCCGGCGGAGCAGCCGTAGATGCCGATGTTCCGCGCCGGGTACTGCCTGAGCAGGGCGCGGTAGACCGCCTCGACGTCCTCGCTGGCAGCCGGGAAGACGTGTTCCGGCCCTTGCCGGTAGTCCACGCTGACGACCTTGATCCGGCCCAGGCTGGCCAGCGGGATCGCCTCCACCAACCCGCCGCTGTGCGCGCCCCACAGGAAGGCGCCGCCGTGCAGGTTGATCAGCACGCGGTGCCGCTGCTTCGCGGCGATGCCTTGCGCCGGCAGCACCACGTCGGTGGGCACGCCGCCGATGGTCTCGGCGTGGATCTTCACCGGATAGAGTTTCTGCATGCGCTTGGCGCGATCGGTGTTGATCCCGTCGTAGTAGGCACGGCTGGCGGCGATCGCGCCGATGCCCGGCGCATGCCGGCCCTGTTCGAGCATCCGCTGGAACTGCCGCTGTGCCTCGGGCGACGCATACGCCGAATACGGCACGACGAAGGCGGGCACGCTCACGTTGTTGCGGCTGTCGACGCCGGGCTGCGGCGACTGCGCGAACGCCGCGGCGCCGGACATGCCGGTGCAGAGCAGTCCGATGCAGAGCAGGCCGGCGTGGAACACGCTTTGCATCAGCCGTCGGGTGCGTAGTGCAGGCATGGCCTTTCTCCTCCCAAGGATGGATTTCAGAGTGCGTGGCGGACCAGTTCCGGCTTGCCGTCGGCCGCGCGGCGGATCGTGATGTCGTAGTAGCGGCCGCGCACGCGGATGTGCTTCAGCGTGAACGACGTCCATGGCGGCGGCAGCACCGGCGCGTATGCCTGGACCAGTCCGTCCTGTTCGAGGCGCAGGCCGGTGAAGCCGTAGAGGACGTTCTGCAGCAGGCCGCCCGAGGCGGTCAGGAAATAGCCGGTGTTGTTGGTGGCGGTCTCGGTGCGCACGTTGAACGGCGGCTTCAGCACGTGGGTGGTGAGGTTGCGCTGGAACCACGCGCCGGCGGTCTTCGCATCGCCCAGCGTGGCGGCGGCGATCGATACGGGCGAAAGCCCCATGCTGTTCGGCTCCTGCTGCGACCGTTCGATCAGCCCCATCGCGTAGTCGAAATCGTTGCGGCGCACCTCGGCGCTCATCGGCAGGTCCAGCGAGGGATAGGCGAGCGCCGGCAGGGCGGTGTCGCCCCAGGCGTCGATGTCGCGCGGCACGCTTTCGTCGAAATCGAGATGGTGCGCGTCCCTTGCCGAGAACGGGATGTGCAGGTGCGCGGCAACCTCCGACCAGTGCGGGTCCGGCTTCGCGCCGACGACGGACGCGGCGGCCACGGCGATGTTCAGCGCCTTGCGTGCGGAGGCGTTGGTGAAGGTGTCGTCCGGTACGTCGTTGTAGGCCTCCAGCACGGAGGTGACGTGCTGGATCTCGTAGCGCTGCCTGCCTGCCACCCAGGTCGCGCGGCTGGCCCAGAAATCCGCCACGTCGCGGATCACCGGCCAGCCGTGGCGAACCAGCCACTGGCGGTCGCCGCTGGCCAGGTAGTACTGCCACTGCGCGATGGCGACGTCGGCGTTGACGTGGATCTCGCGCTCGCCGAGCACGTAGGCCATGTGCGGCGTCTGCTCGCTGCCGTTCTGCGGGTCGGCCTCCCACGGGAACATCGCGCCGCGCAGGCCGCGTGCCTTTGCACGCGCTTCGGCGGCCGGCAAGGTGCGCGAGCGGAACATCACCAGCGATTTCGCCCGCTGCGGATGCAGCAGCAGCAGCGCGGGAAACACCCAGGTGTCGCTGTCCCAGAACACGTGGCCGGCATAGCCGGGCGTCATGCCGCAACCACCGGTCGCCCAGGCGGTGTCGGGGCTGACGTTGGACAGCAGGTAATAGAGGTCGGAGTGGACGATCTTCTGCGCCTGCGCATCGCCGTCGATGCGGATGTCCGATGTCCACAGTTCGCTCCAGGCATCGCGATGCGCGTCGAGCAGGCGCTGGAAGCCGGCCGTACGCGCGGCCGTGGCCAGCGCGCGATCCTGCTTCGCATCGCCGCCCCAGCCCGTGCGCGACAGCGCGACGAACTTGGTGAAGGTGTAGGTCTGTCCCTTGCGCACTTTCGCGGTGAGGTTCAGCGCCAGCCGATAGCTGCTCCGGTATATCCGCAGGTCGGTGGGCTGCAGGCCCGCAGGCAGGTCGATCGCGGCCGCCTCGGCCATCGACAGGCCTTGCTCGGCGTGGCCGTCCAGCCACAGCGTGCGGTCGGCCGTGTCGCCATCGGCGGCGGTGACGTGCGTGTCGCCGTGGTACCAGAGCGCCGCACGGTCGGGCGTGGCCGGCGCGACCGGTTCGAGCTTCAGGTTGTGCGCCGCCACCGCTTCCTGCATTTCGTCGCCGCTCAGGCGCGCCAGCGGGAAGCGCGGCTGATGCGGCGCCCACAGGTTCAGCGCGAACGACAGCTGCACCTCGCCGTCGAACTCCGGCGTGATCGACAGCCGGGTCGCGGCGAGGTGGGGCGAGGCCTGGCTGACCAGGCTGGTCACCTCGATGCGCGTGGCCCGGCCATGGTCGAGGTAGCGGTAGCGCGTGGTGAGCGTGCCCTCGTACAGATTCAGCTGCTGCCGGTAGTCCTGGAACACGGCCGGGTCCAGCGCGGCCCGGTTGAGCCAGAAGTGGCCGGCCGGCGAGTCGCCCGTGCTGTAGTCGATCTCGCTCCAGCCGGGCACGGCGGCGGGACGCGCGATGTCGCCCTTCGCATAGTCCATGAACGCGACCAGGTAGGCGAGGTTGCCCTCGGTGCCGCGCGGCGCGGTCAGCGTCGACGCATAGCCGTTGCCGAGCTGGCCGGGAAAATAACTGGCGAAGTCCTTCGCAGTGGCCGTCAGCAGGAAGCCGGGATCGGTCGCGGCCCGCGCGCCGACGGCACCGCCAAGGCCGATGACGGCCAATGCCGCGAGCTGCCATCGTCGACGGGATGCACGCTTCATCTCGACCTCCACGGCCTTGCCGGTCGTCGCTGGCCGCATCCCATCCATCCGGATGCGGCATGGTTGCGGTACTTCAGATCGCCGTGCGGGTCAGCCTCGCCTTGCCGTCGGCGCCGCGATCGATGCGGATGTCGTAGTGCTTGCCGCGGAAGGTGATGCGTTTGAGCGTCAGCGATTTCCATCCCGGCGGCAGCACCGGCGCATACGCCTCCATCAGGCCATCGTCCTCGATGCGCAGGCCGCTGAGTCCGTAGACGAAGCTCTGCACGAAGCCGGCCGAGGTCGCCAGGATGTAGCCCGCGTTGTTGGCGACGGTTTCCGTGCGCACGTTGAACGGCGGTTTCAGGAAGCCGACCAGGTTGCGCTGGATCCATTCGCCGGCGCTCTTGCTGTCGCCCAGTTCGGCGGCGCCGACGGCGAGCATCACCATCATCATTTCGTTGGGGTCGTCGCCGTGCACCTCGAGCTCGTGCAACTGGAACGCGAAGTCGTTGCGGCGCACCTGCGCCGACATCGGCAGGTCGAGGTTCGGATACATCAGCCAGGCCAGCGACGAGCCCATCCAGGTGATCTTGTCGTGCGGCACCGAGGCGTCGAAGTCGAGATGGCGCTGGTTCTTCGCGTCGAACGGGATGGTCATCTTCGCAGCGATCGCGGCCCATTGCGGATCGGGCGTGGCACCGACGAGCTTCGCGGCCTTGATCGCGATCTGCAGCGACTTGCGCGCGGCGGCATTGGTGAACGAGTCGTTCGGCACGTCGTCGTAGGCCTCGTCGGGCGAGGTGACGTGATGGATCTCGTAGCGGTCCTGCGCCTTGTCGTAGGTGACCCGGCTGACCCAGAACTGCGCGATCCCGCGGATCACCGGCCAGCCATGCTGCTTCAGCCAGGCCTCGTCGCCGCTGGCGAGGTAGTACTGCCACTGTGCGATCGCGATGTCGGCGTTGACGTGGATCTCGCGGAACACGCCATAGGCGAAGTGCGGCGTGTGGTCGACGCCGGTTTCCGGATCGGCCTCCCACGGGTACATCGTGCCTTTCACGCCGTACTGCTTTGCGCGCTCGCGCGCCGGCGGCATGGTGCGCGCGCGGAACATCACGATCGGCTTGGCGCGTTCCGGGTGCAGCAGGAGCAGGGCGGGGAACACCCACGAATCGCTGTCCCAGAAGGCGTGGCCGGCGTAGCCCGGGGTCAGCGCGCAGGCGCCCATCGGCCACGCCGTGCCGACCGTGGAGTTGGACAGCAGGTAGTACAGGTCCGAATGCACGGCGCGCTGCACGTCCGCATCGCCGGCGACCACGATGTCGGACTTCCACAGCGCGTGCCAGGCGGCCTGGTGCTCGGCGAACAACGCGGCGAAGCCCTTCTCGCGCGCGGCCTTCGCCAGGACCACGTTGGCGAGCAATACGGTTGTAGTCGAAGAACACGCAC
>CAVPQF010000024.1:0-38123 GCA_963707225.1 uncultured Gammaproteobacteria bacterium | reverse complement strand
GTTGTTGCGTACCTGGTTGGTTCTTGCTAGGCCGTAGAGGTTCACCGCGACGCTGCCGTCGGCGGCCTGGGTACAGGCGAGCGCGGGCAGTTCCTCCAGCGCCATCGCGCCGCTGGACTTGCAGCAGCGCCAGTAGGTGGTGTGCACGCGGCGGCCGTTCGGGAACACGTAGTAGCACCAGTCCTCGCCGTTGGGCGCCTGCGCGCCGAGCAGGTCGTTGCAGGCGGTGCGTTCGATCTCCTCGGCATAGCGCGCCTCGCCGCTGATCGCCAGCAGTTCGCGGTTCAACTGGATCCACGCCAGCGACGAGCAGGTCTCGACGTACCCGTACGGGCTGAACACGCCGGCCGGGTTGAACACCTCGCGCGAACGGAGCGCGACGCCACCCCACGGTCCGCCGCCTAGGGTGAGGTGGTGCTCGCGGATGCTGTGCCAGGCTCGCTCCACCGCGCGGCGATAGTCCGCATTGCCGGTGGCGCGGTGCAGCTTGGCCAGGCCGACCAGGTTCCACGCCAGCTGGTAGGCCTTGCCGGTGGCGATTGCCGAGACGTCAGTGCCAGCCAGCGCGCGCGTCAGCAGGGCCAGTTCGCGATGGCCGTCCGCCTGCTGCAGCACGCGCTGCGCGAGTTCGAGGTAGCGCGGTTCGGCGGTGGCGAAGTACAGCTCGACGGCGGGATCCATCAGCACCGTGGCGGACAGGCCGTGGTGGTTGCCCAGCTCGGTGATGTCGATGCCGCCATCGGTCAGCGTGTGCCAGCACAGGTTGCCGATGCGGCGCGCGGCGTCGAGGTAGCGTGGTGCGGGAAAGTGGCGATGCACTTCGAGCAGGCCGAGGATCAGGTAGGCATGCGTCCAGATGTCCCAGGTGCGCACGCTGGGCGCGCCGTCCCAGCTGGCCGGCTTCGGCGGCTGCGGGCGCATGAAACGATGGTCCGGCGCGTAGGTGCCGAGATAGCCGTCATCCTCCTGGATCGACACCAGGTAGTCGGCGACGCGCATCACGTTCGTGCGCAACGCCGCATCGCCGCTGCGCGCTGCGGCCTTCGCCGCGGCCACCAGCCACTTGCCGGCGTGCTCGCCGTACCAGTCGCCCTCGCGGTTTTCGTTGCGCCGCTCGGGCGCGAACAGCGCGATCGCCGGGCTGTGCTCGTCGACGATGAAATGCGCGAGCCGGCCGCGCAGGTTGGCAGCCAGCGCCTCGCCGAGCAGGCCGTGTAATTGCGTGGTTGTCGATGTCATGGCTGCAGTGCTCTGGCGACGGCTTCGATGTCCTGCGCGCTGAGGCCGGCGGCGTGGGCGCGCATCACGCCATGGGTCAGTGTCTCGACGACCTCGGCGCGCGGGCGCGAGGCGATCCAGGCGCGCGGCGGAATATTGCCCTGCGGATGGTCGTGGCACATCGCGCAGCGTTGCCGGTAGATCGCGCGGCCGTCGAGTCCCGGCGCTGACGCGGCGACGGTTGGCGTCCTAGCGAGCTGCGCGGCTTTCCCCGCGTCGCCGCGTGCATGCGCGGCATGGCTTGCGCCCAGTCCGAACGCCTGGATGCGATCGGTGCCGACCAGCACTTGGCCGCGCGCGACCAGCGGTTCGTTGTACTTGCCGCTGGTGGCCAGCGCGCCGGGCGCGCTCTGCCAGAGCAGGCGCAAGCTGTCGGCATCGAAGGCGTACAGCACCGGCGACGGCGCATCAGTGCCGGCCAGCAGCGCAGAGCGCTTCGCGTTTTCGTCGAGCACCCAGACGATGGCGTCCCGCGCGCCGTGGCTGCTGACCACCGGCGAGCCGGGGTTGCCGAACACCACGCTGTCCTGCGTGCGGCCGATGCGCAGCCAGGCTGGTTCGCCCGCCGTCGTCACCACGTCGAGCCGCGCCAGCGACGGCGGTACGCCGACCGGAGAACTCTCGCGCTGGCGCGTGTTGCCGGTCATGTAGACATGGACGGCGCCATCGACGCCGCGGAACACCGCCACCGCCGAGCGCGCGCGGGCGACGTCCATCGAGGCGTCCTGCTCCGAATACGGCCCGAACACGTTCAGCGGTCCGCGTCCGGTGAACTGCGGCTGTCGTTGCGGGGACAGCAGCGAGCCGTCGCTGGCGGCGTCGTTGCTGCACGGCTGGCGGCGGTCGAGGCGCCCCGGCATGCGCGCGCGGTCGAGCAGGTAGGCATTGCCCTGCTTGCCGCCGAGCACCAGCAATTGCGGCGTCGAGGTGGCGGCGGTGTCGAGGGTGGGCAGCAGGGTGGCGCCGCCCGAGCCCAGGTCGATGTCCATCTTCGCCGTCACGCAGTAGTTGAACGGCGTGTAGGTGCCTTCCAGCTGCAGCCCATGCGCTGCGCTGTCGGAGAGCTTCAGCACGGATTGCGTCCAGTCGTGCGTCTGGTCGACAAAACCGTCGTAGCCGCTGCCGGTGACTATGAAGACGCGGCCGGCCTCGTCGACGGCGGGGCCGCCGGCGCCCCAGATGCCGCCGCTGCCGCGATGCGGCATCGCCACCGCGGCGAACGCGCTGTCGACCTTCGCGTGAACGGTGTCCACGGAGGCCAGCCAGCCGGTTTCGGTTTCGCCGAAGACGACGTACAGGCGCGAGCCGTCGGGGCTGAGGTTCAGCGCGCCGCGCTGCACGCGGAAGTCGAAGCGCCGCGTCGGCGGCAGCAGGCGCGGGCCGGCGTTGTGGTTCACGGCGTTGAGACGTGGCTCGTCCAGGCGCACCGGCCAGCCGGGCAGGATCGCGCCGCTGTCGAGATCCAGCGCATAGGCTTGCCAGCTGTGCTGTGGATCGCAACTGGTGACGTAGAGCCGGCGGCGCGCGACATCGATGACCGGCGTGCCCAGCACGCCGGTCGGCACCGCGTCGAGCGGCTGGGGCTGCAGCCGGCACGGCGTGGCCAGGCGCGTGCGCCAGAGGATGCGGCCGGCGGCGACGTCACCGCTCTTCTCGGTATTGATCGCGTAGACGTAGCCGTTGCTGCTGGCCGCAAATGCCACCGCGAACGTTTCGCCGTGGTGTTCGCCGGCGGTGATCGCCACGCGGTTTACGTACAGCGGCGAGGCGTACAGGCGCGGCGCCTGCCCATCGACCGCATCCAGTGGCGGTGACTCCCACAGCAGGCCGAACGACGGGCCGGCGACGCTGGCCGGGGTCAGCTCGGTCTCGCCGGGATTCCAGCCGGTGCGCTGCGGGTCGTGGTGGAAGGTCGGCGCATCCGCCGCCGCGTTGCGCGCCGGCTGGCGGTCCGGTGCCTCGCGCATCTCCCGCTCGGCGACGCGCGTGGCGTCGTCGGCCGCGCCGGCGCTCACGCCGCCAGGCGGCACGTCGAGGCCGGCGGTCCACAGCATGGCGTTGAGCAGCGCGCGCCGCAGCATCGGCTGGTCCAGCGCCACCAGGTAATGGACGCCGCTGAAGCCGAAGGATCGCCCGCCTTCCGGGCGCTCGTAGGCCCAGGCCACGGTGGCCAGTTCGGGCCGGTCCTCGACGATCGCTTTCGCGTCGCGGTACTGCACGTGCAGCGTGGCGACCAGGATCGGCGTGATGCGTCCGGCCGCGGCGAAGCGGATCGTCGGATAGAACTCGTCGCGGTACGCGAATGCCTGCACGCCGCTCGCGACCGGATGTGCCGGCGTCACCGGCTGCAGGAGTGCGGTTTCGGTAGTGCGGTCGGCCATGCCGAAGCGTGCGCCGCCGAGCCAGCGCTGCAGGCCGATGGTGTCGTCGCCGGCGGGCACGGTGATGGCCTGGTGCAGGGCGACCAGGCCGACGCCGCGCTGCATCAGCGCCTCGAACTGGCGCCGGTGCGCGGCGTCGCGCAAGGGATGTTTCGTGTCGCCGTCGAAGTACAGCACCACCGCGGCGGCGCGGTCGAAGGCGCGGGGGTCGGCGGGCCAGCCGTCGGGATAGCTGGCGACGGCGATCTCGCCACGCCGCGCCGCGGGCGTGGCCTGCAGGAATCCGGCGAGCAGGCGGATTCCGTTGCCGTAGTCGTGGCGCGCCGGCCCTTCGCTCGGGGCGCCGCCGATCAGCACGATCTTCTTCGGCGCGGGGTGATGGCAAGCGACCATCAGCATCGCACAGGCGGCAAGCAGCATCCGGCGCAAGGCGATGGCGGGTGCCGAGGCAGTCATCCGGCGGCGTCCACCACGCAGCGGAAGCCGACGCAGCCGGAGCGGTCCTTGCACGGCGCCATCAGCAGATACTTGCCGTGCTGGTCGAGCCGGTAGGCCTGCGGGAAGTACCAATGCGAGGTCTGCGGCTGGTAGCTGCTGCCGCCCCGCAGTATCGCGGCTCGGGTGTGTTCGTCGACGTACTCATCGGTCCATTGCCAGACGTTGCCGACCAGATCGAGCAGTCCGAACGGATTGGCCGCGGCGGGATGGGCGTCGACGTCGTCCGGCGCGATCAGCGTGCGTCCGCGGTTGACGCCTGGCACCATCGCCTCGTCCCAGTCGTTGCCCCACGGATAGCGCCGGCCGTCGCCGCCCTGCGCGGCGTACTGCCATTCCCATTCGTGCGGCAGGCGCTTGCCGGCCCACGCGGCATAGGCGCGGGCGTCCTCGATCGAAACCCAGGTCACCGGCTTGTGCTCCCAGCCCGGCGGCGGCGCGCCGTCGATCCAGTGGCGCAGGAAGTTGTGCCGGTCGCGCGGGCGCCAGCCGCTGGCGTCGAGGAAGGCGCGGAACTGCGCGTTGGTCAGCGGCGTGCGGTCGATGAAGAAGGCCGGCATCTGCATCCGGTGGCGATGATGGCGACGCGCGCCGTCTTCCCACGGGTACTGCACGTCGTTGCCTGCCCAGGTCTGGCCCTCGATCTCGACGCCGCCGACCACGAAGTCGAAACTGCCGGCGGGAATCGCCAGCATGCCGGGCGGCGCCTCGACGGCAGCCTGCGTGGGTTCGATCGGCACCAGTTGCTGCGGCAGCGAACGCCATTGGCTGGACAACGATTGCAGCGGCACCGAGGCGCGTTCGCGCATCCGCGCGAGGAGGGCGTCGAGGCCGTCGATCGCGGCGCCGGGCGAGAGCGCCAGTAGCGCGCCGAAGCCGCGGCCTTCCAGCCCGAACTCGAACACCGCCCGCTCACCGTCGAGCCGCGGCTGCAGTGGCACGCCGTGCCAGGCGTCGTAGTACTGCGTGCCGTGGCGATGCGGCAGCGCGATCTGCTCGCCGGCCACCGTGTACTCGTTGCGGTTGACCAGGGTCCACAGCGTATAGTCGGCGGTGGGGAAGCGGCTGGCGAACACGCCGGCCTGCAGCGTGCGCTCGTACGGGCGCCAGTCCGGGCTGACCAGGGTGGGCGCGAACTGGCGCTCGATCATGGCGATGCGGCGCAGCGTCTCCGCGTCGCGCGGGGTGAGCTGGTTCCAGATGCCCCAGACGTTTTCCCAGGCGTTGTAGCCGATGCCGTTGAAGAAGATGTACTGCAGGTCGTGGTTGCGGTCGCGGCCCCAGCGGTTCTCGTAGTTGATCATGTGGCGCGGCTCCAGCCACTTCCACTTGGCCACCGGCGGGATCACCTCGTTCGGCGCCTTCTTGCCCCAGCTCTGCACGTTCCAGATTAGCTGCTCCTCGGCGCTGATGGTGGATTCCGGCTGCAGCACCACCGGGCAGCCGAGCGTGTCGCAGGCGTCGAAGAACGCGCGCGGCACGCCGTTGTAGGTGTCGCCGTTGATGCCGTCGGCGCCGACCGCCTTGACCAGTTCGGCGATCGCCTGCCAGTCGTTCTGTTCCGGCGCGCGTGTGCCGTGGTCCCATGGCATGGTAGGCAGGAACACGCGCACGCCGCGGCGGTGAAAGTCGTCCACGGCACTCTTGAGGCCGTCGAGGCCGCCGGGCAGATCGTGCGCCAGGTCGGTCTTATTGCGGTCGTCGATGCCGATGTTGGGGTAGACGAACCAGATCAGCACACTGTCGATGCCGCCGAAGCGCGCTTCGAGATCGTCCAGGTAGCGGTCGACGGTGTAGCGGCCGGCGAGCGGATCGAAGAAGTAGCGGTCCTCCACCATCATCTGCGCGTGCACGAAGTTGCGCTGCGCCCATTGCAGCTCGGGACGGCGGTAGTTGGCGTCGTCGTAGCCGATGCGGGCGAGGTGTTCGCGGCGCCAGTCGGTGAGTTCGGCGACCCAGTCGTCGACGCTGCCGTTGACGTCCATCTTCCAGTGGCCGATCTCGGCGAATGGCCAGCCAGGCGTCTTGCCCGGCACGGGCAGGTAGCGGCCGGTGGTGACGTGCGAGAACTTGTATTCATGCGTCACGCGCGGGGCGGGCGCAGGGGCGTTGGGGGAATCGGGATCGGTGCTCATCGGGTACCCGGTAAAGCCGTGCGTGGTGAGGTCACTGCAGCGCCTGGTAGACCAGATCGTAGAAGTTGCGGCTGATCCGCGGCAGGTCCTTGCCGCTATCATCGCGCGGCAGGTGCTGCAGCATAAGGATCGCCAGCAGGTGTTCGTGCGGATCGATGCTGTAGTACGTCGAGGCCGCGCCGGTCCAGCCGAACTGGCCCGGCGAACCGAGCTGGCCGCGTCGGGCCGGGTCGAGCACTACGTAGCCGCCGATGCCGAAACCCTCGGCGTCGCTGAACTGGGTGACCGGCGGATCGAGCATGGTGAGGTGGTTGCGCAGCATCAGCTCCACCGTCTTGCGGCCCAGCAGTTCGTGGCCGTCCAGCGTACCGCGGTCGAGCAGCATCTGTGCGAAGCGTGCGTAGTCGCCGGCGGTCGAGTACAGGCCGCCGGCGCCGCTGTCGTAGGCATTCAGCGGTTTGCCGGGGTACCGTGCGCTCGGGCCGTCGGCGATGCGCAGGCGGCCATCCTTGCCCATGGTAGTGAGGTCGACCACGCGCGAGCGCTGCGCCGGTGGCACGCGGAAGCCGGTATCGCGCATCTGCAGCGGATCGAAGATGCGCTGCTGCAGGAAGCTCTCGAACGACTGCCCCGAGACCACCTCGACCACCCGCGCCAGCAGTTCCAGCGAGGCGCCGTCGTAGCCGAAGCGGGTGCCGGGATCGGCCGCCAGCGGCACGCGGCTCATGCGTTCGGCGAAGCCGCGCAGGTCGGTGGCGCCGTGCGGATCGATGCGCTCCATCAGCTGCACCGCCAGTTCGTCGCCCTTGACGCCGGCCGGATAGCCCGCGGTGTGGGTGAGCAGCGCATGCAGGGTGACGGGCTTGTCCGCCGCGCGCAGCTTCGGTGCATCGACGCTGCCGCCGGAGAGCACCTGCGGTGCGGCGAAGCCGGGCAGGCAGCGCGACAGAGGATCCTCCAGGGTGAGCTTGCCTTCCTCCACCAGCATCATCACCGCGACGGAGGTCACCGTCTTGGTCATCGAGTAGATGCGGAAGATCGCGTCCCTTTGCATCGGTTCGCGCCGCGCGAGGTCGGCGTGGCCGTAGGCCTGCCAGTCCACGATGCGGCCGTTGCGCGCCACCAGGGTGACGCCGCCGAGATAGCCATCGACATCGGTGACCCGGCTTATGTAGTCGTGCAGCCGCTGCAAACGCGCGGAGGAGACACCCTGCGCTTCGGGGCGGGACTCCGGCAGCGGCGTTGCCGCCGCGGCGAGTGGCGACAGCGCCACGCACAGCAACACCGCCGCCAGCAACCTGGACCAGGCGGTGTTCCTGCGGACAGGGGTGCTGCGTACTTCGGTCATCGGAAAGTCCTCGCCGCGGTCGCGACGCCACGGGGAGGACGGGGCGTCGCGACCGATATACGTCCGATATACGTCACGTGGGATCAGAACGTGATCGTATACGTCAGCGAAGTCATGCGGCCACGGCCAGCCCAGTAGTTCTGATAGCCGGCGAGTTGCGACCAGCTCAGCACGTACTGCTTGTCGAACAGGTTCTCGACGCCGAGTGACAGCTTGCCGTAGCGCGCCATGTCGTAGTTCACGCCCAGGTCGAACAGCGTGTAGCCGTGGGTCTGTTCGCTGTAGCTGTAGGTCTTGCCGTCATAGGCACGCGTGTCGCTGCCGGTGAGGTGGCGGCCGAAAAGCGAGGTGAAGCCCAGCGTGGCGTCCGCATTCGGCAGGAACTTCCAGGTCAGCGCAGCGGCGAACTTGTCCGGGTTGATGTCGAGCACTCCCATCGGCTTGTTGAGGCCGCCGGCCGGATACCTGCCTGCCGCGTCGGCGGACCAGAACGAGGTCTTGCCTGTGATGTGCGAGTACAGGCCGGTGACCTTCCACTGCTCGTCGAAGCGCCATTCGGCGGTGGCTTCCGTGCCCTCGATGCGCACCGGCGCACGCGACAGGATGAAGTCGTTGGTGTCCGGATTGATCACCAGCGAGGCGCCGAACGGCGACTTGGAGATGTAGTGCGTGGCGCCGAACGAGGCGTGCTCGCCGCGCCAGTTGAAGCCGATTTCGTTGTTCTTGTAGATGATCGCGTCGAGGTCGCTGATGCGGTCGACCGACTGCCCGGGCACGTTGATGTTGCGCAGCGGGATACCGATGTTGGGCAGGGTGAAGCCTTCGCTGTACGCGGCGAAGACCGACCATTCGTTGCCGATGCGCCAGATCGCACCGAGGTTCTTCAGGTTCTCGGTGTACTTCACGCCGCCGCCCTGCACGAACACGCGGTTGTTGTAGTAGGTCGAGGTGTAGCTGTCGACGGTGAGCTTGTCGTTCTCGCGCCGCATGCCGCCGCTCAGGGTCACTGGGCCGATGTCCCACGACAGCTGGGCATAGGGCGCGGTGCTCTTGTAGTTCATCGGCGGCACCCACAGCCGATTGGTCAGCGCCAGCCGCTGCTGCGCCTGGTCCTTGCCGAAGTCGATGCCGGTGTGCAGCTCCAGGCCGGTCACGTTGAACAGGTCCGAGCGCGTCCAGGAGGTGCGGATGCCCTTCTTGTGCGAGTCGATCTCCGACTGCTCCCACAGCGTGCCCAGCGGCGCGAACAGCGGGTCCTGCTTGGCCGGGTCGAGCTCGGGCAGGTAGCGCATCGCCTGGTCGGCCTTGTAGACGTTGATGTCCAGCGAGCCACCGAAGAAATCGCTGTGGCTATACTCCAGGCTGTACTGCTTGAAGTCGTTGAACGCATCCTTGGAGCCGTAGATGTGTCCCTTCTCCGAGGTGTTGGTGCGCGGTACGTCGCACGGCGGATCGTCGTTCGGGCCGCGGCAGCCGAGCACCTGGACGTAGTTGCCCTTGCCCTCGATCTTGAAGCGGCTGTAGGTCGCCTGCAGGCGCTGTGTGCCGCCCTCGCCGAAGTTGAAGCCGCCCTTGAGAAACAGGTTCCTCGAAGTGGAGTCGGCCAGCGAGCCGCTGGTGTTCATGCCGATGCGGCGGCCGTTGCCGTCGTAGGAGATGCCGCGGTCGATGTACGAGGCGGCCACCAGCAGGTCGTAGGCCTCCTGCTTGCGCGCGAAGGTCACGCCGGTCTTCCAGCCTTCGCTGCCGTCGTGGTCCTGGGTCTGGTAGCGTGTGGTGATCGTGGTCTCGTTGCCTTCCTTGGTCGGCACCTTGGAGATGTAGTTGATGATGCCGCCGGCGGCGCCGATGCCTTCGGAAGCGGACGGTCCGTTGATCACCTCGACGCGGCCGACGATGCCCATGTCGGTGAAGGTGCCATTGCGGGTGCCCTCGCGCAGCGGCGAACCCTGCGGGATGCCGTCGAACAGGCGCAGCGGGATGCGCCCGCGCAAGGTCTCGCCGGTATTGCTCATCGCCTGCGAGGATTCGGCGTAGCCGGGCACCGAGCGCGCCAGCACGGCGGTGGCATCCTCGGTCACCAGCAGGGTGTGCTGGATCTCTTCCTTCGAGACCACAGTGATCGCGCCGGGAATCTCGTCGGCCGCCTTCGGGGTACGCGTGCCGGTGACGATGACCTGGCCCAGATTGACGGCCTTGTCCTTTTTCTTGGCATCCTGCTGGGTACTCGCGTCGCTGCTGGGCGCGGTGTCCTGCGCATGCGCGCTGCCGGCGATGGCGTAGACGAGCAGGATGCTGCTGATCGCTGCAGAAAGTGGCTTGATCATGGTGCTCTCGCGGTTGTGCTTGGTGGCGGTGGGCTGGCCGACGTGGCGCGCCGTGCGTAGCTGGATGACGCATCGGAAGCCTTGCCATCGGCTCCGTCCGAATGGCGCCGTTCCCCCCGGCGCCGCGAAAGCCTGGTCCCCTTTCTGAGAGAGCCTATGCGTTTCGCCGCATGGGTAGAACCGCCGCGGACTATGTTCAGAGATTAGATTTTGTTGCTTACGGCGCAGGCGGAAATCTGCGGCATCGCAGCATCGCGGCGCCCATCGACGCGCGCTGCGCGAAGATTCAGTGCGAGCGTTCCAGCATCGCCTTGCGACTTTCCTGCAACAGCACGGTGACCAGGCGCACGCGCACGCTCGAGCGCGACCAGATGATGCCGATGCGGCGCGGCACCGTGGCGGTCGGCAGCGGAATGCGCGCCAGCTGCAATCCCTCGGGCCAGGGGCGCGCCCAGTCGGGCACCAGCGAAACGCCGAGTCCGCGATCAACCATCACGGCGATCGCATTGAGTGCGTTCAGCTCGAAGCGCTCGCGCGGAACGATGTCATTCGCGCGCAAGTACTCGTCGGCCTGGCGGCCGCCCCACTGGTTGCGGTCGTAGCGGATCAGCGGCTGCGTCGCGAGCAGCACGTGCGGATCCTCGTCGGCCATGCCTTTCGGCGCCAGCACGATCAGCGGTTCCTCGCGCAGCAGCTGCCATTCGCAGGTCTTGGGCAGCGGGAACGGTGCCTGCAGCACCACCGCCGCGTCCAGGTCGCCGGTCTCCACCGCGCGGTAGAGATCCGCCGAATAGCCCGGCTTGATGAAGACGTTGATCTGCGGAAACGTATCGACCATGCGCGCCAGCACATCGGGAAGCATGCCGGCCAGCGCGGTCGGGCACGCGCCCAGGCGCAATTCGCCGGACACCCCGCTTTCGTTGGCGACGCTGCGCAGGTCGGCGACGTTGCGCAGCAGGTCGCGCGAGCGCTGCAGGATGCGCGAGCCTTCCTCGGTGACGCTGACGGTGCGGCCGACGCGGGCGATCAGGGTGGCGCCGATCTCCCGTTCCAGCGTCCTGATCTGCTGCGCCACCGCGGCCGGCGTGATGTTAAGCACGCGCGCCGCGGCCGCCATCGAACCCTGGTCGACGATGGTGATGAAGGTATGCAGGAACTGGGTGTCCACGGCGCCTCGCTAGGCAGGTGCGGCAGGCTGCATGATGGGCTAAAAACCTCCCGCGGTGATCGCGGGTGTGGATGGCGGCGGTATCGCAGACATCACTTCCGGAACGGTTTGAAGGTGATGCCGGATGCTCTGCCCGCGGCGGCCACGGGCGAACACCTCACGGCATCGGTGCAGCCGCCATCGGCGGCATCCACGGGCCATGATTCATTCATCGCGGCCGGCACGATCGGCGTAGATGGTCAGGCCCTTCAGCGAGCGCCTTGGCGCCGGGAAGAGCAGGCTCGCCAGGTAGCCGATCACGATGCACAGCAGGATCGAGATCGCGAGATAGAAATACGGGTGCACCAGCTTGAACCACCACGCCAGCAGGGTCAGGCAGATGCTCGAGCCGATGCCGATGGCGACACCCGGCGAGTTGGCGCGGTGCGTGAACATGCCCAACGTGTACGCGCCGGCGAAACCGCCGCCGAGCAGTCCGGCCAGTTCGATCGACACGTCGAACAGCGAGTGCACGTCGAAGCGTGACAGCAGCAAGGCGAGGCCGATGCCGATCAGCCCCACCGTGATCGTCATCAGCTCGGCGAAGAACACGCTCTTCTTCTGCGTGGGGTCTTTCACCAGCCGATCATAGAAATCCACCGAGATCAGCGTCGCCACACTGTTCATGATGCCGGACAAGGTCGCCATCGCCGCCGCGAAGATGCCCGCGATGATCAGCCCGGTCACGCCCATCGGCAATTCCGCCGCGATGAACAGCGGGAACGTGGCGTCGATCGGCAGCAGCGGATTCATCCGCTCCGGATGCACTTTGTAGAACACGAACATCGCAGTGCCGATCATGTAGAACACGAATCCGCCCGGAATCATGATCGCCGCAAACATCCATATCGAACGCCCGGCCTCCTTGTCGGACTTGGTAGACAAGGTGCGCTGCATCAGCACCTGGTCCTTCGGAAACGTGAGCACCACGTCGAACAGCACCAGGAACAGAAAACCCCATACGGTGGCCTTGGTGAGATCGAAACTGAAGTCGAACAGGTGCATCTTGTGCTCGGCCATCGCCGTGGACATGAATTCGCCGATGCCGCCGTGCAGGCCCCAGATGATGAAGCCGATGGCGAAGATGGCGCCGCCCATCTTCACGATCACCTGCACGAAATCGGTCCAGATCACCGCCTTCATGCCGCCCATCGCGGTGTAGATAATGGTGAAGCCGCCCATCAGGATCACGCTCCAGGTGACGCTGATGCCGGTGATGGTGGCGATGGCCAGCGCCGGCAGGAACAGGATCACGCTCATGCGGCTGCCGAGCTGGGTGAGGATGCACAACGCGCTGGCCAGCATGCGTATGCCCGGATGGAAGCGCGTTTCGAGATACGAGAACACCGACATCAGGTCCAGCCGGCGCAGCAGCGGCACGATCCACACCGCGACGAACATCAGGCCGAACACCGCAATGAGGTTGTTGGTGAGGTACTGCCAGTTGCTTTCGAAAGCCTTGGCCGGGATCGCGATGAAGCTGATCGAACTGGTGTTGGCGGCGTACAGGCTCACGCCGGCGGCCCAGTACGGAATGCTGCGCCCGCCGACGAAGAAATTGGAGGTGGAATTGCGCTTCTCGCGCAGATAGAAGAACAGTCCGATCCCGATCATCCCCGCGAGATAGACCACGATCACGATCCAGTCGAGCCAGCGCAGCAACAGCGGCTTGCTGGATTGCACGCTCGCGTAGCCGAAGTCGGTGTGCCCGCCATCGGCACTGTGCTGTGCCCAGAACATGCCGTTGGTCCAGGCGCCGACGGCGATCACGCCGGCGGGCGCGGCCCCGGGCAGGGTGGCCCAGGCGCTGGTGATGGTCTGAAAGGTCATCAGCCGCGCCGGGGCATCCGCGCGTGCACCGTCGCGCACGAGGTAGAGCGCGTTCGCCTGGCCCAGCGCATGGCCGGAACCCGGCAGCAGCCGGCCGGGCACCTGGCCACGCTCGCTCCAGCCGGCGTCGGCGGTCCAGCGCCATAGCCGTTCGGTAGTGCCGGAAGGATCGGGCACCGTGACGAACACGGTCGCGGCGCGGGCGACCACCGAGCTGGGTACGCCGTCGCCGGGCCATCCCGCGAGCGTGTTCCAGCGCGGCTGATCCGCGTTCGTCTGCAACTGCAGTAGCTGCGCCTTGCCGTCTGCGCCGATGCCGGCGATCGACAAGGTGTCGTTCGACCACGCGCCGCGCGCGCCGCGCAATGGCATCGGCAAGGGCGCCAGCGGCTGCAGTTGGAGCCGGTCGTCGGCGGCGCGCAGACGGGCCACGCCGGTCACGTCGTGGCTGTTCGGGGCGGCAGTCAGCAGCCACGCCTGCGTGCCGTCGTCAATGATGCCGGCGGCCGGCGCTGCGCCGGTCGGCCATGCCAGCCGGACCCAGGTCTTGCCGGTGCGGTCGAGGCGCCAGGCTTCGCCGTCGGAGAGCGCCAGCGGCTGGCCGTCGACGACGGCGATGTCGCGTAGCGGTGCGCTCGTTTCCAGCGACGGCAGTTTCCCGCCGCGCAGCGATGCCAGGCTCTGCGCCTGCACGGGCACGAACTCGGCGAGCAGCAGCAGGCCGAGCAAGACGCGCAGCGTGCGCGGCACCGGACTGGCAGCAGACGCGATTCCAACGCCCCCGCGCATGCGCATCACTCTGGCCGCCGTGCGGCGGCCAGCAAGGCCTGCGCGCGTTTGAGAAAGGGCGGGTCGATCATCCGGCCATCGACCACGAAGGCACCGCGCGATTGCGCGCTGGCCGCCAGCGCGGCCTCGACGATTCGCCGCGCCGCCGCGAGCTCCGTCTCCGACGGCGCGAACACCGTGTTCGCCAGTGCTACCTGACGCGGATGCACGCAGCTCTTGCCGACAAAACCGAGTCGCCGCGCCATCAAGGCCTCCTCGCGGTAGCCCGCGTCGTCATCGAGCGCTGCGAACGCGCCGTCCATCGCGAGCACGCCCGCCTGCGCGGCGGCCATGCGCAGGGCGAACATCGCTGCATGCACGTTGCGCGGATCGGCACGGTCGATACCATGCGGTTCGAACAGGTCGCCGAGCCCCAACTGCACTCCCGCCACACGCCGATGCGCTGCCGCAATGTGGGCCGCCTGGGCCAGTGCAAGTGGCGTTTCGATATTCACCAGCACACCGATGGGTTGCGCTACCGCGTTGGCGCGCTCGGCCGCCTCGATCGCGGCCACCGCGGCGAGCAGGGCTTCGGCCGATTCGATCTTCGGCAGGTTGATCAGGGTCACGCCAGGACGGGTGATCGCGGCAAGGTCGGCCACAAAATGGGGTGAGTCCGCTGCGTTGGTGCGCACGATGATCAGCTTGGCGGACCTGGCCACCGCGGCGCTGGTGACGAAGGCTTCCACGGCTGCCCGCGCCTCGGCCTTGCGGTCCTCGGCGACGGCATCTTCCAGATCCAGCGACAGCGCATCGGCGTCGCCGGCCAGCGCCTTGGCGAACAGCTCCGGTCGTGAGCCGGGCACGAACAGCTTGCTACGCATGGAGTCGCCCGCCGGTTGCCATCTTCGTCATGAGCGGCAGTGTGGGGCAAGCCAGCCCCGTGAATCGAGCCGGTACGGCATGTTCAAAAGATAGTTTTTCTATCGAGGCGCCGGCCGGCCACGGATCCGCCGGCTTCCCGCGCCGAAAAGCGTGAGTGGCGCCTGGCATGGTCCGCATGCAGTGCGGCTAGTCGCCGGCTTCCGCTTCCGCGCCTTTCGCGGCGTCCAGTTGCTCGCGGTTGCACCAGCCCCTGTGCCAGGCGAGAGCCATCGTGGAGCTAGGCTCGTAAGGGCACTTTTCCCGCGGCTCGCCGCAATCGCGTGCGTAATGGCCCTCGATCCAGGCCTGCAGCGGATACTGCACCCCGCTTTCGTTGACCATGCTGGCGTCCTCAATGGGCGTCGTGGAATCGCGGGTGAGGTCGACGTGCCGAAGTTTCAACATCGGGTAGGGAGCCGGAATACTCCGGCCCCCTCCCACACCACCGTACGTGCGGTTCCGCATACGGCGGTTCCCGTCTGCCATGTAGTTCATGCGAACTTCGAGGCCTTGAGCTTGTTTCGTTCGTCGTGTCGCCTGTCGTCCTATGGACACCCCAATCACCTTCCGGACTTCCGGCCCGTCCAGCTCTGACCAAGGCTCCCGGCTTGCACCGGAACTTCTGCCCAAGACGCGCAGAGAGCACGCGTGACTTGCCACTCGTGACAGGTTCGGCCCTTCGGTCATACCGCACCTACTATGGCCTCTGCTGACTTCTCGCTCCGCCCTGCGGCGTCGCCCTTTGTGCGCTGCGCGCATCCTTCGCTACGCTCAGGACCAGCCTACGGCTGTCCTGCGCCCTTCGGGCTGGTCAGGCACGAGGCGAGATCTCCCCGGGTATGACGCACCTGCCTTCCCGCTTACGACCGAAGGAAGTCCCCTTGCGGGATGCCTGTCGGATATACGCCGTGTCGTTCCGTGCAAGTACTGGGCTTTGGCCTTCATGGCTGCCTCACCCCGACACGTCGCCTCGTATCCGCTTCTTGTTATTCGCCGCATCCCTGCGGCTCACCCCTTCGGGGCCAGCCTGCGGCTGTTCAAGACCGCTCCCGGCGGTCTTGTCATCAGGCCAGCGTTTTGCCTCGGGCTTCCTTCAGACGACCAGTCACCCGATCGCCCCTGCCTCTGGCTAATCCTTCCCCTTGCCGGGTGGATAGAGGACTTTCACCTCCAAGCAGGTGCGCCCTGCCGGGCGCACCATGAAAGAGCCCGCCAGAGCGGGCTTGGATCCATCTGCGCCGGGGGATGGCCGGGACGGTCGCCTCACGGCGACCAGGTTAGCTGTACAGAGTGAAGCGGTTCACATTTTTCATTTCATCGCCGTTTGAACCGTGATGTTCGTCACGCTTCGGGAGTCGTCGCCGGTCCAGCTCGCGGCGCTGCGGTCTGTCCGCCACCGGGCAGAAGGGCATGGGCGCGCATCAGTGCAGCCGCCCGTCGCAGCGGGCACCCGACCGCTGTGATGGCCACACATTCTGCGGCGGAAGCAAGCATTTGGTGGGCCCACCAGGATTCGAACCTGGAACCAAGGGATTCGCGTGTTCCGAAGGTTTCCCTCCGGCGCGGACTATCTCTTCACCCTTCGCCTGTGGCGGGTGGGGTGCGGGACGCTCGAGCCTGTGATCAAGGGCGCTGAAGCCCTCAGGTAGTCTCTGCACCTTCCGGCGGTGTACCGCCGGCTTGGCTCAGGGTTGCCACCGGCCGCGTTGCGCGCCGCTGAGGTTTCCCTGAATTCATCCCGTTCCCGTCCACGCATTCCTGCATGGCGGCACCTTTCGATGAGTCCCCTGCTCTAACCGTTGAGCTATAGGCCCACAAGCGATGAATGGTAGAGGAGTTGTCGGGGGCGTGCCAGCGCGAGAACCGCCTGGGTGTCCTCGCGGGTTCTGCGCATCACACGCGGGGCGGCGTGCCACGAGTCGTATGGTGATCGGGAGGTGCATGGCGGCAGCGTGAGCGAGCCGGTGCTCGCGGAGAACTGGTTCGGCATCGCGCTGGCGATGGACGTGACGATGAAGGGCCGCGGCCGGATGAACATGAGCGAGATCGGCGTGTACCGCGTGCACGGCGGCAAGATCGTGCGCGAGCAGTTCAGTTCTTCTACGACGTCGGCTGAAACCTGAAACGAAGAAGCCCCGCTTTGGCGGGGCTTCTTCGGTGTTGCGATGACGCCGCGGATTACTCGACGTCGAGGAACGAACGCAGCTGTTCGGAACGGCTCGGGTGGCGCAGCTTGCGCAGCGCCTTGGCCTCGATCTGGCGGATGCGCTCGCGGGTGACGTCGAACTGCTTGCCGACTTCTTCCAGCGTGTGGTCGGTGTTCATGTCGATGCCGAAGCGCATGCGCAGCACCTTCGCTTCGCGCGGGGTGAGGCCGGCGAGCACGTCGCGCACGGTTTCCATCAGGCCGGTTTCGGTGGCCGAGTCGACCGGCGAACTGGCGTTGCCGTCCTCGATGAAGTCGCCCAGGTGGGAATCCTCGTCGTCGCCGATCGGGGTTTCCATCGAGATCGGTTCCTTGGCGATCTTCAGCACCTTGCGGATCTTGTCCTCGGGCATCTCCATTTCCTTGGCCAGCTCCTCTGGCGTGGCCTCGCGGCCGAACTGCTGCAGCATCTGGCGGGAAATGCGATTCAACTTGTTGATCGTCTCGATCATGTGCACCGGGATGCGGATGGTGCGCGCCTGGTCGGCGATCGAGCGGGTGATCGCCTGGCGGATCCACCAGGTGGCGTAGGTCGAGAACTTGTAGCCGCGGCGGTACTCGAACTTGTCGACCGCCTTCATCAGGCCGATGTTGCCTTCCTGGATCAGGTCGAGGAACTGCAGGCCGCGGTTGGTGTACTTCTTGGCGATCGAGATCACCAGGCGCAGGTTCGCCTCGACCATTTCCTTCTTGGCGCGACGGGCCTTCGCCTCGCCACTGGCCATGGCGCGGTTGATGTCCTTGATGTCGATCAGCGGCAGGAACAGCTTGCGCTCGATGGTGGCGAGCTTCTCCTGCTCGGCGTCGATCGCCTCGCGGTAGGTCTTGATGTTAGGCGACCACTTCTGGCGCTTGCGGCTCAGCTCGGCCACCCATTCGAGGTTGCCCTCGTTGCTGGGGAACGCCTTGATGAACTCGGCCTTGGGCATCTTCACCTGCTTGACGAAGATGTCCATCAGCACGCGCTCGTGGTGGCGGATGTCGTTGACCACCTCGCGCAGCTTGCGCACGAAACCGTCGATCAGCGCGGACGGCAGCTTGAGCTTGAGGAACTCCTCGGCCATCTGGTCGCGCAGCTTGACGATCTTCTTGTCGGTGATGCTGGCGGCCTTAGGCGCGGCCTTCTGGAACTTGGCGTAGTAGTCGCGCAGCAGTTCCATGCGGCGCTTGACCTCTTCCGGATCGGGACCGGTGGGGCCCGCTTCTTCCTCGTCCTCGGTGGTGTCGTCGGCATCCTCGTCGGCATCCTCGTCGCCGGGCTCCGGCTCGGGCGCCAGCAGGGCGGCGGCTTCCTTTTCCTTGCGGGCGAGGTCGGCGGCTTCCTCCAGGTCGAGGAAGCCGGCCAGGATCTCGCTGAGGCGGCGCTTGCCGTCCAGGTGCTGGTCGTATTCCTCCAGCAGCAGCTCGATCGTCAGCGGGAAGCTGGCCAGCGCGGTCTGCACCTGGCCGAGGCCTTCCTCGATGCGCTTGGCGATGGCGATTTCGCCCTCGCGGGTGAGCAGCTCGACCGTGCCCATCTCGCGCATGTACATGCGCACCGGGTCGGTGGTGCGACCGACTTCGGAATCCACCGCGGAGAGCAGCGCCACGGCTTCCTCGGCGGCGGCCTCGTCGTCGGTGCTGCTGCCGGCCTTGTCGGCCAGCGGGTCGGTGTCCGGCGCGGCGTCGTGCACTTCGATGCCGACGCCCTTGAGCACCGCCATGATGTCTTCGATCTGCTCCGGGTCGACGATGTCGTCGGGCAGGTGGTCGTTGATCTCGGCGTAGGTCAGGTAGCCCTGCTCCAGACCCTTGGAGATGAGCGCCTTGATTTCAGACTGTTGCTCGTGGGGAGCTTTGCTATTCATTAACCGACCGCCGCAGGGTTCAAGAACCGGACATTATAGCGATGTGCTGCTTTTTTGACCAGTTTTCAAGTGAGAAAAGGTTTGGACCGGGCACGCAAAAATCGCGCCAGATCGCGGTATTGCCATGCCTTGGCTGGTCCTGGCCGCGTCCCGCGCCTTGCCGGTCCGTTCATCCGGTGTCGAGCCAGAAAGTCACCGGGCCGTCGTTCACCAGCCGAATCACCATATGGGCGCCGAAGCGCCCGGTTTCCACCCCCGGCGCGTGCGCGGTGCGTGCCAGTTCCAGCAGCCGTTCGAACCAGCGCCGGCCGTGCTCGGGCGGCGCCGCGCTGGTGAAGCTGGGGCGCATGCCGGAGCGGGTGTCGGCGGCGAGGGTGAACTGGCTGACCAGCAGCAGGCCGCCGCCGGTTTCCGTGAGCGAGCGGTTCATCTTGCCGTTGGCATCGGCGAACACGCGATAACCGAGCAGGCGTTCCAGCATGCGCTTCGCCTGTGCTTCGCCGTCGTCCGGCTGCACCGCCACCAGGGCCAGCAGGCCCGGGCCGATCGCGCCGACCGTTTCGTCGCCGACACTGACGCTGGCGGACAGTACACGCTGGATCAGGGCAATCATGGGCGCACGACGGTGGCGAGGCGCCCAGCTTACGGCGCCATCGCGGCCGGTGAAAGACGGCCGGTTGCCGACATGGCCCGATGCCGCGGAGCCGCCTCCCGTAAACTGCACGGATGCGTATCGACATGTACCTCGTCTACCTCCTGCTGCGCCTGCTGGCGCTGCTGCCGTTGCGCGCGCTGCACGGCATCGGCGGTGGGCTGGGCCGCCTGCTGTTGTGGCGCGGCGGCCGCACGGTGCACAACACCGCGGTGAACCTGCGCATCGTGCGGCCGCAGCTGGACGAGGCGGCGCAGGCGGCGCTGCTGCGCGAGGTGATGGCCGAGGGCGGCAAGTCGGCCAGCGAGATCGTCAAGGTCTGGGGTGCCGGCGCCGAGCGCGCGCTGGGGCTGGTGCGCGAGGTGCGCGGCGAGGCGCTGCTGGATGCTGCGCTGGCCGCAGGCAAGGGCGTGATCATCGCCGCGCCGCATCTGGGTTGCTGGGAGCTGCTGAATTACTGGCTGTGCCGCAAGACGCCGATGGCGATCCTGTACCGGCCGCCGCGGATCGCCGCGATCGAGGGCCTGCTGCGCAAGGTGCGCGGCGCGCTGGCGCCGGAGCAGGTGCGCGCGGACGGCGCCGGCGTGCGCACGCTGTACAAGCGGCTGGCCGCAGGCGGTACGGTCGGCATCCTGCCGGACCAGAAGCCGCGTGCGGGCGAGGGCCAGATCGCGCCGTTCTTCGGCCGCCAGGCGCTGACCATGGTGCTGCTGCCGCGGCTGGCCGCGCGCACCGGCGCCACCGTGCTGTTTGCGTTTGCCGAGCGCCTGCCGCGCGGGACCGGGTATCGCATTCATCTGTGGCCCGCACCGCCGGGGTTGGCGGATGCCGACTTGGGCATCGCCTGCCGTGCACTCAACCAGGGCGTGCAGAACTGTGTCGAGCTGGCTTTCGCGCAGTACCAGTGGCAATACAAGCGCTATTCGGCCGATGGCCTGGTCAGCCCGTACGACCGCGAGGATCGGTAGGAGCGCACCCTGTTCGCGATGCTTTTCGCTCCGATCAAAGATTCAGAGCATCGCGCACAGGGCGCGCTCCTACGGTTTTTCTTTTTCCAGCCGGCGCAGGAATAAGCCCATTTCCTTTTCCGCCTGCTTGTCGCCGCGTTGCACGGCGGCGGCGATGCCGCGGCGCCAGGCTTCGGCGGCAGCCTGTGTCTGGCCGGCGTCGAGGCAGGCCTTGCCGAGCAGTTTCCAGGCGGCCGAATAGGTCGGATCGAAGGCGACGGCGCGACGCAGTTCGTCGATCGCCATGCCGGCTTCACCCTCGGCGAGCAGCGCATTGCCCAGCGAGAAACGCAGCAATGCGCCGTCGCGCGGACCGTCGCATTGCTTGCGCAGGCCGGCGATCAGTGCGGCATTCACGGTTGCGGGCGATAACGCCGATCGCCGACCGGGTAGACCTGGGTGGGCAGGGCCGGTTCCGGCGGGGTAAGGCCGGCGGTCAGGTCGGCCAGCGAGGTGGCCTGCCAGACCACCAGCCACGACGAGCGGAACGGCTGCACCAGCAACGCGTAGCGCAAAGCGTTGGCGTCGAGTTTTTCCGGATGCGTCACGATCACGCCCTCCGGGTGGACCCGGGCAAAATCCTGCACGGCCTGATCGCCGAACAGCTCCGCGATGGGTCGCGTCAAGCGGCCCTCGAAGTGGAACTGGCCTTCGTAATTGCCCAGATAGGCGATCGGATGGTTCGTCCGTTCGGCGGCGCCGAGCAGGTGGGCGGTGGGGCGCAAGTCCCAGCGCGTCCACAGGGTCAGGGTGAACAAGGTGTTGAGGGCAAGCACGCCGATCAGTCCGGCCACCGCCAGACGACGCAGTTCACCGCGGCCACGCAGCAGCAGCAGGCCGCCCAGCAGCAGGAACACCACGCTGAAATAGCGGCTGTACGGTGCGGCCGCATCGAACCAATCGCCATGCAAGTGATTGCCCGCCACCAACAGCGGCAACGCGAACAGGAACAGCGCAAAGCCGATGCCGCCCACACCCAGTGGCCAGGTGCCGAACCAGCCATTGTTGGCCAGTGCCGGTTGGCGCTCGCGCAACACCGCGATCGCGCCAGCCATCAACAGCACGACACCGCCGGCTTCTGGAAACAGGTAATACGGCTGCTTGCCGCTGATCAGCGAAAACACGATGAAGCTCGGGATCGACCAGCACAGCGCAAAGCGCAGGCCCGGCTCGAGCGGGTGACGCAAACCGGCGATGGCGACCCAGACGCGCGGCCAGCCACTGAACGGAAACAGCAGCGGCAGCAGCCATAGCAGGTAGAACCAGAACGGTTCGGCATGATTCTGCAGATCCTTGCCAGCGGACAATTTGTCGACGACGCGGCCGGCGGTCTGGGTGAAGAACAGGCGTTGCCGATATGCCTCGCCACCGGAGAACCCGGCAGGGAGTGCCCACGCCAGCAGCATCGCGCCACCGAGCAGCAGCGCCAGTACGCCTCGGCCATACCAGCGTGCGCGGTGCTGGCGCGCCCAATCGTTCCACAGCGGACCGAGCAGCCACGGAAAGATGATGTGCAGCAGCATCACCGGGCCCTTGGTCAGCAGGCCCAGCCCTATGCACAGCCCGAACAGCAGCCAGCGAGGTTCGCTCCGATGCGCCTTCGGGGTCAGGCACAGCAGGGCCGCCAGCGTCCACATCGCCAGCAACCCGTCGTACATGATCTGCAGGCCGAACAGGAACGCGCAACCCAGTGCCAGCAGCATCCACGGCGTCGCCTTGGCCATCCACGGCCGGCTTGGAAACAGCCGGCGCGCCAGCAGCGAGATCAACACCAGCTGCGTGCCACCGATCAGTACCTCGAGCACGCGCGGCCAGATGTCGCTGACGCCGAACACGAACCAGCCGGCCTGAATCAACCAGAACAGCAACGGCGCCTTCTCGCTGTATGGCTGGCCGTTGATGTGCGGCACCAGCCAGTGATTCTGGCTCCACATCTCCCACGCCACTGCCAGAGTACGGGTGGAATACAGCGGCATCGGCCCGTGCGAGAAGATCGCCAGCAAGGCCACGACGGCCCACAGCGGCAGCCAGGGCCACGTGGCGCGCAGGTGTTCGGAACGACTGTAGGAGCTGGATGGCACGGGCAGACTCTTGTGGAGGCCAGAGGGGATTCTAGCCTGCGCGATGGGCGTGCAAGGCTCTCAGGCCGGTCCCCAGTAGCCGATGCGGCGGCGGATCTTCAGTTTGCGCCACAGGTTCAACGGCTTGCGTCGGCGATTCTTCGCGCCGCGGGCGATGAAGGCGTCGATCGCGTCCAGCACGCGCTCGCTGGAACGACCGTCGCGGTACGGGTGGATCGCGTCGGCGTAGTCGCGGATCGCCTGCAGCAGTTCCGGCGGCCGCGCCAGCGCGCGTTCGATGGCGGGCTCGAACTGCGCCGGGTCGTCGATGTCGATCAGCTGCGGGCCCGGGCGGCGATTCTTGAACGTCACCACCGGCTTGCCGGTGAGCAGGAACTCGTTGAGCGCCGAGGAGGTGTCCGAGCACATCAGGTCGACCTGCGGGAACAGCTCCAGGATGTTGTCGTTCTCGGCGAAGGTGAGGTACTCGTTCTGCAGCGCCTTGAACTTCGCCGTGGTCTCCGGGTTCATCTTCGGGTGGAAGGTGACGATCCAGCGCCAGCGGCCGTCGCGCGACAGCCGCTTCACTTCCTCATGCAGCGTTTCGGCAGCGCTCCACGACGGCGAGAAGGTGGAGTGGTACAGGATCACCGGCGGCTGGCGCACCGGCGGCAGCGGGCCGGTGATCTCCTGCATGAACGGGTCGAGCTTGGGGAAACCGGTCTCGGTCACGCTGAAGTGGCCGAGCTTGTCGGCGATCGCCTGGAACTGCGCGGTGTCGCGCGGGCCGGTGGTGCAGTACAGGTCGAAGAAGCCGCGCACGTAGATGTGCCGCGGCTTGCCGGCGTCGAAGCCATGGAAGGTCTCGACCTTCACGCCGGGAAAGAAGTGCGGCACCGCGTTGGACGAGGTGATCACCGCGATCGGCTGCCACGCACGCACCTCGGCCACCGTCAGCAGGCGCTCGCCCGCGACCAGGTCCTCCGCGCCGGGACCGTCGAAGAACCAGGCGGCTTCGTCGCCGCGGGAACGGATGGCCTCCTGCAGCGGGCGCAGGATCGCCAGCGCGTAGCGCTCGGAGCCGTAGAGGAGGTAATGCTTGGTTGGGGCCGGCTTGGTCGAGGCAGGCGTGATTGGGGCTGGGTTCTTGGCCATGTCAGCGATCGATTCCGTGCTTGTGGAGCAGGCTGGCGGCGCTTGCCACCGACTCTGGGTTGTTGACCATCTCGTAGTAGCGCATGCGCTTGTACAGCGCGTAGCTGGCGGCGGTCTGCGCGATCAGGAAGCCGCGCCAGCCGTCCAGGAAGGCCAGCCGGAACACGTAGTCCTTGAGAAAGGCCAGCGCGTACACGAACGGCGCCTGCCACATGCGTACCGGCTTGCGCTGGTCCAGCCAGTCGCGGCATTTCAGTTCGGCGTAGCGCAGCACCTTCAGCTGCTTGTGCGGCAGGGCCGGGTTGTTGGCGTGGTTGAACGGCGCGCTAAGGGTCGGCGCAACGCCGTCGAAGCGCAGCGACTCGTGCACCCGTGCATCGCTCCAGCGCGCCCGCCCGCGGTGGTACAGCCGCGCCAGCTTTTCGCCCACGGACGGGCGGTACCAGCGCATCGGCCGGCCCATGTAGATCGTGCTGCGGCGCAGGTACGCCGCCGGCGCGGCGCCGGCCATCAGGGCCGGCAGGCGCTGCTGCAGTTCCGCGGCGAGTTCCGGGCCGAGGTATTCGTCGGCGTCCAGCACCAGGATCCAGTCGTGGCTGCACTGGCTGCTGGCGAAGTTGCGCTGCGCGCCGAAGCCGAGCCAGTCCTGGTGAACCACGCGCGCGCCGTGCGCCTGCGCGATCGCCACCGTGTCGTCGTCGCTGCCGGAGTCGACCACCAGCTTCTCGGCCGCGAACGGCACGCTGTCCAGGCAGCGCGCGATGCTCTCGGCCTCGTTGTGGGTGATGACGGCGAGGGTCAGCGGGAACGTGGGCATGGGCGGATTCTAGCCGAACCCCACGGTTCTTCCGCGTGGCGATACCGGTGGGCGGGCGGTGCGCCCATTCAGCCAGACGCGTCGCAGCTTTGCCGGGCAATCCGTGACAAAATTTGCTTGCGTCGATCGATCAAGCTGACGCCGCGCATTCCAGCAACCGCACCGAACGGCAATTCATGAAACGCATCCTGGTCACCGGCGGCGCCGGATTTCTCGGCTCGCACCTGTGCGATCGCCTGCTCCACGACGGCCACGACGTGCTGTGCGTGGACAATTTCTTTACCGGCAGCAAGCGCAACGTGGCGCATCTGCTGGCACATCCCTATTTCGAGCTGATGCGGCACGACGTGACCTTCCCGCTGTACGTGGAGGTGGATCGCATCTTCAACCTCGCCTGCCCGGCCTCGCCGGTGCACTACCAGCACGACCCGGTGCAGACCACCAAGACCTCGGTGCATGGCGCGATCAACATGCTCGGCCTGGCCAAGCGATTGAAGGCGCGCATCCTGCAGGCCTCGACCAGCGAGGTCTACGGCGATCCGGAGATCCATCCGCAGACCGAAGACTACTGGGGCAAGGTCAATCCGATCGGCATCCGCAGCTGCTACGACGAGGGCAAGCGCTGCGCCGAGACGCTGTTCTTCGACTACTACCGCCAGCACGCTCTGGACATCAAGGTGGTGCGCATCTTCAACACCTACGGTCCGCGCATGCACCCGAACGACGGCCGGGTGGTGAGCAATTTCATCATGCAGGCGCTGCGTGGCGAGGACATCACCATCTACGGCGATGGCAGCCAGACCCGCAGCTTCTGCTACGTCGACGACCTGATCGAGGTGATGGTGCGCATGATGGACTCCGAGCGCGGCTTCACCGGCCCGGTGAACATCGGCAATCCGGTCGAGCACACCATGCTGGAACTGGCCGAGAAGGTGCTGGCCCTGGTCGGTGGACGCTCGAAGCTGATGTACCGGCCGCTGCCGTCGGATGATCCGCGCCAACGCCAGCCGGACATCGGCATGGCCCGTGACCAACTCGGCTGGCAGCCGACGGTGGCACTGGAGGACGGCCTGAAGGAAACCATTGGCTACTTCCGTCGCCTGCTGCAGGACGGTGCGGCGGCATGACCAGCTTCGCGGTCGTCGTCACCAACTACAACTACCGCGACTTCGTCGGTATGGCGGTCGACAGTGCGCTGGCGCAGACCCGCGCGGCCTCCCAGGTCATCGTGGTGGACGACGGCTCCACCGACGGCTCGCAGGCTTACCTGCGCGAACGTTATGGCGGCGATCCGCGGGTCACCCTGGTATGCGGCGAGAACGGGGGCCAACTGGTGGCGTTCCAGCGAGGCGTGGCGCAGGCCCGCGCCGATGTCATCTGTTTCCTCGATGCCGACGATCGTTGGGAGCCGGACTACCTGGCGCAGCTCGGCGAGCTCTATGACAGCCGCCGCGACATCGACTTCGTGTTCTCGGACATGCAGCTCTTCGGCGACGAACAGCGCTGGATGGGGTACGCCGATCGCTCGCAAGACCTCGGCTTTACCGTGATCAGCACCTACATGCTGATGCACTGGTACGGTGCACCGACGTCGGCGTTGTCGATGCGTGCGGTTTGGGCGCGCCGCACGCTGGATCTGCCGCCGGACCTGGGCAGCACCTGGCGGTTGTCGGCCGACAACTGCCTGGTGTTCGGCGCCAGCGTTCTGGGCGCGCGCAAATATTATCTGCGCACGGGGGCCGTGCACTACCGCATCCACGGCAACAACGGCTGGTGGGGCAAGCAGACGCCGGCCAACCAGTACCTCAACCGGTTCCGTTCGCGCTGCCTGATCGAAATTTATGCCCGCAGCATCGGGCTGGACGCGCGTTGTGTGGAAAGCACCAAGTACGAGTTTCGCACCAAACCGGATCCGTCCTGGCGCGAAGCCAAGCGCTATGCCCGTCTGGCGCGGTTGCGGCGCGGTTCGTGGCTGCTCAACCTGGAGCGTGCCCTGGCGATCCTGTGGCCCGCCTTCTGGCGTCGCCGCCGGATGCCGCGAGAGCAGTAGCGTTAAGGAGCGAGATGCCGTGATGCGTATAAGCGTTGCCGTGATCACCTACAACTGGCCCGAGGCGCTGGAGCGGGTGCTGCGCGCGTTGGCGGCGCAGACCGAACTGCCGTACGAGGTCATCGTCACCGACGACGGTTCGCAGCCGGCCACGCGCGAACTGCTGGAGCGCGTGGCCGTGGACTATCCGGTGCGCCTGTTGCACCTGTGGCAGGCGGACGAGGGCGCGCGCATGAGCCGCGCGCGCAACCGCGCGATCGCCGCCGCGCAGGGCGACTATGTGATCCTGCTCGACGGCGACATGCTGGCCGAGCGGCATTTCATCGCCGATCACCGCGCGTTCGCGCGCAGCGGCTGCTTCGTGCAGGGCTCGCGCGTGCTGACCGACGCCGCGCTGACTCTGCGCATGCTGCACGAGGGCGCGGCGCTGCCGGGTTTCTTCAGCCGCGGCATCGAGCGGCGCCGCCACACCTTGCGCCTGCCGCTGCTGGCGCGCTGGTACGCCCGGCCCGGCACCAGGCAGCGCGGCATCAAGAGCTGCAACATGGCGTTCTGGCGCGAGGACCTGCTGCGCCTGAACGGCTTCAACGAGGCGATGACCGGCTGGGGCCGCGAGGATACCGAGCTGGCCGTGCGCGCCTTCCATGCGGGCCTGCGCCGGCGCGAACTGCGTTTCAGCGCGCTGGCGACGCATCTCTACCATCCCACCCGCAAGCACGTCGTCGACAACCCGAACGACCGTATCGTGGACGACACGCGGGCGCGCGGGTTGGTCCGTTGCGAGCGTGGCGTCGACCAGCACCTGGCCGAGTTCGTCCGCCCGCCCGCCGACCTGCGCGCGCGCGCCGCTCAGGAAAGCTGACGCAGGGCGGCGTCCAGCCGTGCGGCGAAGGCCGCCTCGTTCGACTCGAACCATGCCCGCGCCTGTTCGCCCAGGGTTGCGCGTTCGTTCCCTGGCATCGACAGCAGGCGCTCGATGGCGGCTTCCAGCGCCACCTCGTCGAAGCGATGCAAGGTGGTCAGGTTGAACGGCCCGACCCCGCTGGCCTTGACCAGGACGCCGCGTGCCGGGGTGACCAGTTCGTTCATCGGCGGCGCGTCGCAGGTGATCACCACCGCCCTGCAGCTCATCGCCTCGACGAGGTAGTGGCCCCAGCCTTCGGTTTCCGACAGGCACAGGTGGAACAGGTGCGCGTTCTGCAACTGGCGGACCTCGTGCACGTCGGTGGCATAGCCCACCCGGTGCTCGATGTTGGCGGGGGCGGGTCCTGCCAGGCGGGCCGCAGTGCGCGGCGACTGCAGCACCAGCAGCTTCGGCCATTCCGGATGCCGTTGCCACAGCGCCAGCAACCGCTGCGTACCCTTCATCCGGCTGGCGCCGGCCAGGTGCAGGAAGGTCGGTTGCCGCGGGACTTCCGGCTGCAGGCAGTCGGTGCTGCGGAAGCCGATGTGCAGGGCGCGGCAGCCGCGTGCGGTGAACAATTCGACGGCGTAACGGGTCTTGCACAGGATCGCGTCGTAGCGGGCCAGATAGTGCTGGCTGCGCGGCGACAACCACTCGGGGTTCGGCACCAGCAGGTTCAGCCGGGCCAGCCCGAACCAGTCCGGGCGCACGTGCTCCAGCGCGATGTTGATGTCGTACGGCGTGGCGCGCGGGTCGGCGCGGCGCAGGCGCTGCCACCACATGCGCACACGCAGCAGCAAGGCCTTGCGGCGACCGTCGTGCCGGTGCGGACCGAGCCTGGTCACGTGGACCTGGTGGCCGAGCGCGACCAGCGTCGAGGACAGCAGCCGGATATCGTGGCTGAGACCGCGCTGGTTGTCCCACGCAAGCAGATTGATACGGGCCATGGCGAGTCGACGTCAGCGGGGCGGAGCGTTGTGCAGCAGACGGCCGATGCCGAGGGCCAGGCCCAACACGAGGAACAGGTAGAGCGATTGCGGCATCGCCCGATAAAACACATTGTCGCTGAACGCACATAGACCATACATGCCGATCACCATCAATCCGGCCGCGGCGGCCGTGGCAACCGGCTCCTGCGCGTGGTTGAGGTGGCGGGCAAAAAAGACCAGCGGCACGGCAAGAAACAGCAGCAGCACCAGCAGCGCGGGCAGCCCGCCGGCCACCAGCGATTCGAGGTATTCGCTGTGCGGGTGCACGTACTTGGCAATCAGCGGGCTGGCGTTGCCGGCGCCGGCCTGCTCGCGCACGTAGACGCCGAACTGGTCCAGGCCGATGCCGGCCAGAGGGTGTTCGAGGAAGGCCTGCCACGCGGTGCGCCACATTTCCAGGCGTTCGCCGACGGCACCGGCGGCGTCGCCGCTGTTCCCGGTATTGAAGCTGGCGATCTCGGCCGGGACATCGGTCAGCCGCTCGACCATTTCATGATGCAGGGTGGCGGTCACCACCAGCATGCCGAGCACGGTCATCGTGAACAGCGCCAGCATGCGGCGCCAGTGCCGCGAGCGCATGGCGTACCACAGCATCAGGCCGAGGTAGATCGGGGCGAACGACAGCAGCGGGCCACGGCTCTGGGTCAGCACCGCGCCATACAGTCCGACCACCACCGCCGCGACATGCAGCCAGCGGTCGCCGCGCCGGATGCCCGGACGCAGCGCCTGCAGCATGGACAGCAGCACCAGCACCAGCAGGTACATCGCAAACTCGACGGCGGCCCAGTCGCCTCCGTTCAGGCCGTATGGGCGGTCGGCGCCCAACACGTAGCGCTGGTACAGACTGGCTGCACCGAGCAGCAAGGTGGTCAGGCTGAAGCCGATCGCGATCACGCGCTGCTTCAGCGGCAGGGTGAAGACGGCCGCGATGCCCAGGAACAGCAGCGTCTGCGCGGGCAGGTCCAGGGTGGTCCAGTCGAGCCGGTGCCCGAGGAAATTGCCGATGTCGTACAGCAGGCGCAGCACGCAGGCGGCGGCCACTGGCCATGCCAGGCGGCAGGCGTGCCGGGTTTCCGTGCGGGTGACCAACAGGACCAGGCCAGCCAA
Source organism: uncultured Gammaproteobacteria bacterium (assembly GCA_963707225.1). Classification (GTDB taxonomy): domain Bacteria; phylum Pseudomonadota; class Gammaproteobacteria; order Xanthomonadales; family Rhodanobacteraceae; genus Rhodanobacter. The sequence continues at coordinate 8,636 of CAVPQF010000024.1, read as the reverse complement.
GAACAGCAGCACCATCGGCACGGTCTTGAGCCGTCCGGATACGGCGAAACACAGCGGCATGAGCGCCAGCAGCAGTGAAGCCGTCCAGATCTGCCATGAAGGGGGGTGTGCACGCACGTGAGAAGCCTGTCGAACCATGTAATCCCTGTCTGGCAATGCTAACGGGCCAGCGTCGTCGACATGGCTTGCGTGCGATGCATTGTAACGTGAAGGTTCATCTCCCTTGTGCGCCATTCCGTGGGCGTATCGTGAAACTCGGGTCAGGGCGTGTCGTCGACCTGCGGGTCCCCGCTCACGGCGGGCGTGCAGCCCGGTACCACCGCGTCGACCTGGAACATCCACCATTCGCGCCGGTTGGCGTGGCCGACATGGGTGGCGTGGCGGCGATCCACGCAGTGGCCCATCGCCTCGTCGAGGCTGAAGATCCAGCGCCGTGCCGGATCCTGACGCAGCCAGGCGATGGCGTCGGCGTACTGCTGCGGCCAGGGCTTGAGGAAGCCGAATTCGGTGACCGGCCCCTGTGCCATCAGCAGGTTCTGCTCCTTCCAGGCGAGCAGGCCGATGCTGGCGTCCGGCCCGGCGATGGCACGCGCCTGCATCATCACGTCGTGCGCGGAACGGTCGCCGTTGAGCATCGGGTAGCCCCACAGGCCGTACACGCTCCACAGCACGCCGGCGAACAACAGCCAGCCCAGCGGCGCGCGGCGAACCCGCGTGAGCGCGGCGACGACGAGGCCGGCTACGCCGATGGCCAGCAGCATCCACCAGATCTGCGGGTCCAGGCTTTGTTCGATCCTGATCGCCCAGGCGGGATGCCGGTGGATCGCCAGCGCGGCGGCAACACTGATTGCCCCGGCCAGCAGCACGGTCAGCGCGCACACCGCGATGCGCACGCCGCGCCGGCGCAGCAGGCCGGGCAGCAGCGGCGCCAGCGCCAGCACGGTCATCGGCAGGGCTGGCAGGATGTAGACGTCGCGCTTGCCCGGGCTGAACGAGAAGAACAGCAGCAGCAGCACGATCCAGCCCAGCGGCAGCAGGAAGCGCGCATCGCGCCGCCGCAGCCGGCGCCACCATGCCGGCAGCGCCCACGGCAGCAGCAGCGACAGCGGTAGCCAGTCGACCGCGATGATGCCGAGGAAATAGAACGGCGAGTGGATGTGCCCGGTCGGCGTGGCGTAACGGTGCACGGTCTGCCCGAACAGGATGTTCTGCACGTACTCGGCGTGCTGCGGATCGCCGTCGGCGTGCGCGACCAGCAGCATCGGCAGCAGCCAGCCCAGGATCGGCACGAAGAACAGCGCCAGTCCGCCGGCCCAGCGCCAGCCGCCGGTGGGCCGCGCCAGATGGTGCCAGTGACCGCGGCGTGCGACCAGGTACGGCACCAGCATCAGCAGCGCCAGCACGCCGACGCCCTTGGTCGCCACGCCCAAGCCGGCGAAGAAGCAGCCCGCGGCGAACCAGCGCCATGACTGGCCCAGCAGCAGGTGGCGCAGCAGGCCGTAGTTGGCCAGGGTGATCCAGCCCAGCAGCAGCGGGTCGATCTGCGCGTTGCGCATCTGGTAGGTGAAGTGGATGGTGACCAGCAGCGTGGCCGCGGCGAGCAGCGCGCTGCGATGGTTCCACAGCCGGCGCGCCAGGTCGTACACCAGCGCCAGCGCCGTCAGCGCTGCCGCCAGCGAGGGCAGCAGAAAGGCGACGCGCCAGCTATGGGTAAGGAAGTAGCTGAGCGCCTGCAGCCACATGAACACCGGTGGCTTGTCCGGGTACAGCTCGTGGCCGCGATGCGGGAACAGCCACTGGCCGTGCTCGACCATCAGCCGGGCCACCAGCGCGAAGCGCGGTTCGTCGGACGGCCACGGGTCGCGCAGGCCGATGCCGAGGCCGAGCAGCAGCAGCGCGAATACGCCGAACAGCAGCAACTCCCAACGGGCGCTGCGCAGCCACAGCGGGCGGGCCTGGGACAGAGGTACGCAAGGCTTCACAGTCGGGGACGTCCCGTCGGCGGCGATCAATGATGGTGCGCATCATAGCCCGACGAACGGAGCATCCTGGTGTGCGCGGCGACGCGGGCAAGATGGCATGGGTGCCCGAGTATCGGTTTGGCGCGGTTTCTGCAGCACTGCGTAATACATGCCGTCCAGGTCGCCGTCGCCGGGAAGGATCTGCCAGCCGACGGCGGCGGCCTGTCCAACCGGCAGGGCGAACTGCAGCGCCTGGGCATCGGGTTGTGCCTCCAGCCATGCGCCCACGATCGCCTCGTTCTCCGCACGCAGCACCGAGCAGGTGATGTAGACCAGTCGTCCGCCCGGCGCCAGCAGCGGCCACAGCGCGGACAGGATGCGGCGTTGCTGTGCGTGCATCGCGGCGATGTCGCTCTCGCGCCGGTGCAGGCGCACGTCCGGCCGGCGGCGCAGCACGCCGGTGGCCGAACACGGCGCGTCGATCAGGATGCGGTCGAACGGCCGGCCGTTCCACCAGCCCTTCGGCGCGCCGGCGTCGCCGATCACCAGCTTGGCGTTCAGGCGCAGGCGCATCAGGTTCTGGCGGATGCGCTCGGCGCGCGCGGCGTCGAACTCCAGCGCGGTCAGGTCGATGTCGGCGCGTTCGAGCAGGTGGCAGGCCTTGCCGCCGGGGGCGGCGCAGGCGTCCAGCACGCGCAGGCCGTCGTGCAGGTCGGCGAGGTCGGCGGCCACTTGCGCCGCGCCGTCCTGCACCGCGAACAAGCCGTCCTCGAAGCCGGGCATGCGGGTGACGTCGGCGCTGTGCGGCAGCACCAGCGCGTCGCTCAGCCACGGATGCGCCGTCGCCGCGTAACCGGCGGCCTGCAGCTGATCGATCAGGGTGGCACGCTCGCTGCGTCGGCGATTGACTCGCAGCATCAGCGGCGGCTCGCGGTTGTCGGCGAGCATCACGGTCTCGGCCTGTTGCGGCCAGTCGCGCTGCAGCGCGTCGGCCAGCCAGGCCGGATGGGCGTGACGGGTCTGTGGCCTGGCATCGAGTTTCGCCAGCAGGCTTTCGCGCTCGCGCTGCCAGCGCCGCAGCACCGCGTTGACCAGTCCGGCCAGTTGCGGGCGCTTCAGCGCACGCACCGCCTCGACCGTGGCCGCCACCGCGGCGTAGTCCTGCAGTTCGAGGATCTCCAGCTGCACCAGGCCCAGCACCAGCAGCGCATGCACGGCCGGGTCCTTGTGTCGCAACGATTTTTCCAGCAGGCCGTCGACCGCCGCGTCGAAGCGCAGCCACCAGCGCGCGCCTTCGCTGAGCAGGGCCATCAACAGGGCGCGGTCGCGCGGATCGGCCAGGCGCGGCGCATTGCGCTCCATCACGTCGCGCAACGAGGCGCCACGCAGGGCGACTTCGGCCAGTCCCCTGGCCGCCAGGGCGCGGGTATCGGCTTTCATCGGCTGCGACGCAATTCAGGGCGGGCGTTGAGGTAGTCGACTGCGCCGATGCGCTTGCCGCCCGCACGCTGCACCGCGGTGACGCGCAGGATGCCCGTGCCGCAGGCCAGATCGATGCCGTCGCGGCCGGCGGCCAGCACGCGGCCCGGCGAAGCATGGTGATCGAGTTCGATCGCACGGGCGGCCCAGATCCGCAACGGCTCGCCGGCAATCTCGCCCTCGGCCACCGGCCACGGGTCGAACGCGCGCACCTGGCGTTCCAGCTCGGGCGCGGGGCGGCCGAAGTCGAGCTTCGCTTCGGCCTTGTCCAGCTTGTGCGCGTAGGTCACGCCGTCTTCCGGCTGCGGCGTGGCGACCAGCACCTCGCCGGCCAGCGTGCGGCGCAGGCCCTCGGCCAGCACCTGTGCGCCCAGCATGGCGAGGCGGTCGTGCAGCGAGCCGCCGGTGTCGTCGCGGCTGATCGGGGTGCGCCGTTCGAGCAGCACCGGGCCGGTATCCAGGCCCGCTTCCATCTGCATCAGGTCGACCCCGCTTTCGCGGTCGCCGGCCAGGATCGCGCGCTGGATCGGCGCGGCGCCGCGCCAGCGCGGCAGCAGGCTGGCGTGCACGTTCCAGCAGCCGAGCCGCGGAATCGCCAGCACCTTGCGCGGCAGGATCAGGCCATAGGCCACCACCACCAGCAGGTCGGGGCGGTAATCGGCGAGCCGCTGCTGCACGTCGGCAGGCTTCAGCGATTCGGGTTGCTCGACCGCGATGCCGGCAGCCAGCGCGGCCTGCTTCACCGGGCTGGGGGTGAGCTTGCGGCCACGGCCGGCGGGACGGTCGGGCTGGGTGTAGACGGCCACCACCTCGGCGCCGCTGGCGCGGCAGGCCTCGAGGCAGGGTACGGAAAATTCCGGGGTGCCGGCGAAGACCAGCCGCAAGCCCGGGCTACTCAAGCCGGCCTTGCTCAAGCACCGACCGCCTGCTTGCGGTGCTTCTCCAGCCGTTTCAGCAGCAGGTTGCGCTTCAGCGGCGACAGGTAGTCGACGAACACCTTGCCTTCCAGGTGGTCCATCTCGTGCTGGATGCACACCGCCAGCGGGCCTTCGGCCTCGACGACGATGTCCTTGCCGGTCACGTCCTGCGCCTTCACCTTCACCTTCAACGCGCGGGTGACGTCGGCATACAGGCCGGGAAACGAGAGGCAGCCCTCCTGGTAGACCTGCGAGCCATCCTTTTCGAGGATCTGCGCGTTGACCAGCGCCAGCGGCTGGTTGCGCTCGTCGCTCATGTCGGCGACCAGCACGCGCTGGTGCACGTTGACCTGGGTGGCGGCAAGGCCGACGCCGTTGGCGGCGTACATGGTCCCGAGCATGTCGGCGACGAACTGCTGCAGCTTCGCGTCGAACGCGGTCACCGGCGCGGCGCGGGTGCGCAGGCGGGGGTCGGGGAATTCAAGGATGGAAAGAATGGACATGGCATCACCTCGGCGCCGAAAGTGCGGGCGATTTGGTAAAAAGCCACCCTCGGAGCCATCTAGAATGTGTCTCATTGTACGTCGGCAAGCGTCCGAGTACAGACGACTTTTGCCAACTCGCACCTGTTGCGCGCGTTAACCATTCGGTTACACTCGACCGAGCATCTGGGGAAGGGGGATTCCCGCCAATGATCAAGAAAATTATCGTGTTGCTGGCCGGCATGCTGGTCACCGTGGCCGTCTATGCGGCCGGCGCGCAACTACGGGCCGATCATCCCGACAGCTATACCGTGCGCCGGGGCGACACGCTGTGGGACATCTCCGCCAAGTTCCTGTCCAAGCCGTGGCTGTGGCCGGAGATCTGGCAGGCCAATCCGCAGGTACGCAATCCGCACCTGATCTACCCCGGCGACGTGCTCAACCTGTCCTTCATCAATGGGCCGCGCGTGGGCCTGCAGCCGAGCGTGCATCGCGAAGGCGAGGCGGTGCCGGCGATCCCGCTGTCCGAGCTGAAGATGTTCCTGAAGGACATGCGCGTGATGAACTCGGAAGAGGTCAGCTCGGCGCCGTACGTGGTCGGCCTCGAGGAATCGCGCCTGCGCGGCGCCGTCGGCCAGAACATTTACGTGCGCGGACTGCAGGGCGAGCCGGGCCAGCGCTGGGCGATCGTGCGGCCGAGCCACGTGTTCCGCGGTTTCGACCAGAACGACGCGGCCAGCGCCGACCTGGTCGCGCACGACCTGGACAGCAACGCGGCGATGGTCAACGCGCCGTGGCGCGAGGATTCCCGCAACGACGGCCACTACGGCAAGGGTGACGACCTCGGCGTCGAGGTCAGCGTGATCGGCACCGCCGAGACGCTGCGCACGGGCGATCCGTCGACCCTGCTGCTGCTCAACGCCACCCAGGAAATCCGCAGCGGCGATCGCATCATGCCGCTCGACGAGTCGCCGTACGACGCCTACTACTACCCGCACGCGCCGAAGTCGGTACCGGCCAACGCCAAGGTAATCGGTTTCGCCGACGCGATGGACGCGGCCGGTCCGCGCCAGGTGGTGATGCTGTCGATCGGTGCGAAGGACGGCGTCGACAACGGCCAGACCTACACCATCTTCGAGCCGGGCGAGACGGTCCACGACGACGTGGCCAGCAACAGCTGGAACCGGGGCATCGGCGAGACGGTCAAGCTGCCCGACGAGTACGTCGGCCACGTGATGGTGTTCCGCACCTTCGACCGGGTCAGCTACGGCCTGGTGATGGACGGCCTGCGGCCGGTCCACGTCGGCGGCCGCCTGGCGATGCCGGAATAACCGCCGGCAGCCATCGCGGCGGCATCTGCCTACAGGACGGCGCGGCTCCCACCGCGCCGTTTCCTTGGGTGCCTGCTGCGTAAACTGCGGCCATGCTCATGGACGATCTGGATGAATTGCGCGCGTGGCTGATCGCCTTGCGCACGCCCGGCCTTGGCCCGGGCGGCCTGCGCGAGCGGCTGGACGCGGCCGCTGGCGATATCCGGGCGGCCTTGGCGCAGCTGCGCCATCACGCCGCGCCGCTCGGCGAATCGGCCCAGGCCTGGCTGGCCCGGCCCGACGAGGTGCAACTGGCCGCCGACCTGGCCTGGCTGGCCGAACCCGGGCATCGGCTGCTGCGCTGTACCGAGGCGGATTTCCCGCCGCAGCTGGAAAACATCCCGCAGCCGCCGGCCGTGCTGTTCGTGGTCGGCGACGCCAGCCTGCTGCTGTATCCGCAGGTGGCGATCGTGGGCGCGCGCGGCGCCAGCGCGGCAGGCCTCGCGCACGCCCGGGCGTTTGCGCTGGCGCTGGCCGATGCCGGTTTCGCGATCACCAGCGGCATGGCCGACGGCATCGACGGCGCCGCCCACGCGGCCGCGCTGGACGCCGGCGCGAAAACCCTCGCCGTGGTCGGCACCGGGCCGGATCGGGTGTACCCGCGCAAGCATCATGCGCTGGCCCGGCGGATCGCCGCGCACGGCGTGCTGGTCAGCGAGTTTCCGCCTGGCACGCCCGCGCGCCCGGACCACTTCCCACGCCGCAACCGGATCATCTCCGGCCTGGCGCTGGGCACGCTGGTGATCGAGGCCGGCCTGCGTTCCGGCTCGCTGATCACCGCCCGGCTGGCCGCCGAACAGGGCCGCGAGGTGTTCGCCCTGCCCGGTTCCATCCACAACCCGCTGGCCCGCGGCTGCCACCGATTGATCCGCGACGGCGCCCGCCTGATCGAGACCGCGGCGGAGATTGTCGAGACATTGACGCCGGCAGCGCGCATGCTTGGCGGCGAGCTGGCCGCCCGGCTGGATGCGGCGGGTGGCGAAACGCCCGGGTCGGCCCGGATCGAGGGTGGCGACAATCTGGCTTGCGCGCCTTCCGGAGAGCGTGGCGATCCCGTACACCGGCGACTTTTGACCGAACTTGGCCATGCACCAACGACGTTGGACGAACTTGTGCAACGTACCGGACAGTCGGCTGCCACCCTTTCCGCGATGCTGCTGATGCTGGAACTGGAGGGCAGGGTGGAGCCCCTGCCGGGCAACCGCTACCAGCGAATGCCCGACGGCTGAGCCGCCTGTCGCGTGCGTCGGCAGCGTGGCCGGGCTTGACAGTCGTTGGCGCGGCGTGGTTTCAACTATATATATGCCCGGCACGGAAGCGCCGGTGGTTCACTTTCGGATATCCAGCTTCATGGCAAAAAACCTGCTCATCGTCGAATCGCCGGCCAAGGCCAAGACGATCAACAAATACCTCGGCAAGGATTTCCAGGTACTCGCCTCCTACGGTCACGTGCGCGACCTGAAGCCGAAGGAGGGCGCGGTCGACACCGAGCACGGTTTCGCCATGGCCTACGAGGTCATCGAGCGCAACGAGAAGCACGTTGACGCGATCGCCAAGGCGGCCAAGCAGGCCGACGACATCTATCTGGCGACCGACTTGGATCGCGAAGGCGAGGCGATCAGCTGGCACATCAGCGAGATCCTGAAGGAGCGCGGCCTGACCAAGGGCAAGCAGATGCACCGGGTGGTGTTCTCCGAGATCACGCCGAAGGCGATCAAGGCCGCGGTGGCCGCGCCCCGCCAGCTGTCGCACGACCTGGTCGACGCGCAGCAGGCCCGTCGCGCGCTGGACTACCTGGTCGGCTTCAACCTGTCGCCGGTGCTGTGGCGCAAGGTGCAGCGCGGCCTCTCCGCCGGTCGCGTGCAGTCGCCGGCGCTGCGCATGATCGTCGAGCGCGAAGACGAGATCGAGGCGTTCAAGGCACGCGAGTACTGGACCATCGAGGCGCAGCTCAAGCACGCCGAAGGCGATTTCACGGCGCGCCTCTCCAAGCTCAACGGCAAGAAGTTCGAGCAGTTCGACCTTGCCAACGAGGCCGACGCGCAGGCCGCCCGCGACGCCTTGAAGCAGGCCGCGCGCGGCCGCCTCACCGTCAGCGAGGTCAGCTCGAAGGAACGCAAGCGCCGTCCGGCCGCGCCGTTCACCACCTCAACCCTGCAGCAGGAGGCCGCGCGCAAGCTGGGCTTCACCACCAGCCGCACGATGAAGGTGGCGCAGGGCCTGTACGAAGGCGTCGCGCTGGGCAGCGAGGGCAACGTCGGCCTGATCACCTACATGCGTACCGACTCCACCATGCTCGGCGACGATGCCGTGGCCGAGCTGCGCCAGCTGATCGCCCGCGACTTCGGCGCCAAGGCGCTGCCGGACGCGCCGCAGGTGTACAAGACCAAGTCGAAGAACGCGCAGGAAGCGCACGAGGCGATCCGC